>JAFDFW010000846.1 GCA_019309605.1 Deltaproteobacteria bacterium
GCACGGAACGACGCCGCTGGGCCTGCGGCTGTCGCGCTTCACCAAGCTACCGCCGGACGCGCGGGAGGCCTTCCTGCTCTCCTTGAACGCACGGGGCGGGCTGATGGCCCAGGCATTCCGGGGGCTGCGGGATCTGGTGTTGATGGGCGTGTACCAGGACCCCGCCGCTTGGCGTGGAATCGGTTACGCGGGGCCGTGGCCAAAGGAAGTGCTCGGGCCGGAGAACGACAACGCGAAGTACGAGAGCTTCCGGGCGCCGTCGGGCGCGGCTCCAAAGAGCGCGGGAGGGCCGACGTGATCTTCGACGCTTCCACACGCGCGCTGCCGCTCAAGCTGTCTACCGACCTGGTGGTGGTGGGCTCCGGTGCCGGAGGCATGGCGGCGGCGATGGCCGCGGCCGAGGCCGGCGTGCGCACGCTGGTGGTCGAGGGCGGCGAGTACCTGACGTCGAAGGACATGTCGCAGCGCGAGGAGCAGATGTTCCCGAAGCTGCTGCAGGACGGCGGCAGCCAGACCTCGGCGGATCGCGCTGTGAAGATCCACCAGGGGCGCGGGGTCGGGGGATCCACGCTGCACAACCTCAACCTCATCAAGCGCATCCCAGACGCGATTCGCGCCGAGTGGACGCACACGCGGGGCCTCAGCCACCTGCCGGCCTCGCGGTGGACCGCCCTGTACGACGAGTTGGAGCAACTCCTGCGCGTCAGTGCCGTCCCGCGTGAGCAGTGGAACCGGCACAATCAGCTGCTGGAGAAGGCTTGCAGCGAGCTCGGGTGGAAGGGCGGAGGGCTGTCGCACAACCGCTCCGGCTGCCTGAACTCGGGCTTCTGCGAGGTGGGGTGCCGCTACAACGCGAAGAACAACGCCTTCAAGGTGCTGCTGCCCCGGCTGCTGGCGGCAGGTGGCGAGGTGCTGTCGAACTGCCTGGCGGTGCGGGTGGTGCACGATGGCGGCGCGGCGCGGGGCGTGGAGGCCGTCGCGATCGATCCGGTGACGCGTCAGGTCCTGGGTGACGTGGAGATCACCGCCAAGCGGGTGTGTCTCTCGGCGTCGGCGACCGGCACCGCGGCGCTGCTCCTGCGCTCGGACGTACGCGATCCGTCCGGGGAGACGGGGAACACGCTGCGCATTCACCCAGCGGTGATCGCCGCGGGCGACTTCGAAGAGCCGGTGAAGGCCTGGGAGGGCATTCCGCAAACCTACGAGTGCACGGAGTTCCTCGAGTTGGACAAGCCCGACGGCCACCGGGTGTGGGTGCTGCCGGCCTTCGCGCACCCGGTGGGGACGGCGACGATGATACCGGGCCACGGCGCGACGCACCGGGCGCTGATGGAGCGTTACGCCCACCTCGGAGTGCTGACCGCGATGATCCACGACCTGACGCCGGGCAAGGTGCGGCCGAAGGGCAAGCTGGGGCTGTCCATCGAATACTGGCCAGACGAGGCCGACCGGGCGGAGCTCTCGCTGGGGTTGTGGGCGAGCGCCAAAGCGCTGTTCGCCCAAGCGGGTGCTGATTCCGTTACGGGCGCCGAGGGTGCTGGAACCGGGCGACGACCTGGAGTGGCTGAAGACCATGCCCATCGAGAAGGGCGAGCTGGACGTGGTAGCAGTGCACCCGATGTCTTCGGTTCCGATGGGGGACGATCCGCGGCGTGCGCCGGTGGGCAGCGACGGCAAGCACCACCACCTGCAAAACCTGTGGGTCGCCGACGGCTCGCTGTTCCCGTCGTCGATTGGAGTGCCGCCACGGCTGTCCATCTACGCGATGGGCCTGCACGTGGGTCGCTCGCTGTCTGCCTGAAGTGGAGCACGGAGATCCGGCAGGGCAGGGCGGCACAAACCTTCCCCGGTTGAGATCGACGGAAGCCCCTTAAGACTCAACGATGGAAGAATCCCGCATGAAAACAACCGGCCGCGCGGCCTCATCACTTTCGATACCCATTCCATCCCCCCGCCTCTGGCGCAACATGAGAGGGTGACGATGATCAACGCGAACGACGAAGACCTCCACCCCGTCGGCGACGGGGGGCACTGGCAGGAAAGCTACTACTTCAACTGGGCCGATCCCGCGCACGACGCCTTCGGCCTCACCCGCATTGGCTACCGCTTCGGCCAGGACCGGATCGACGGCCTCGTCCTTACTATTCACGATGGCCGCCCCGAGTTCGTCTATCCCGCCGTGAACCTCAAGGGCGGCGCGCCCTGGACCGACCACACGGCCGCTGGCGGTCTTCGCGCCAAGGAGCTCGTCTATCGTATGGAGGAACCGCTCGGGTCGCCGAGAACGTCGCCGCCTGGCACTTCGAACAGAGCGGCACCGTCACGGGCCATCTTCGTCTGAAGGGCAATGAGCTCGAGATCAACGGGACGGGCCAGCGCGACAAGTCCTGGGGAGTGCGCGACTGGGCGAATGTCGAGGGCTGGAACTGGATCAGCGCCCAGTTCGGCGAGGGCCTCTCTTTCAACGTCTGGGAGGGCTTCTTGGGCGGGGAGCGATACGTCAACGGCTTCGTCCACCGCGAAGGCACGAACCGCGCTGTGGTGCGCTTGGAGCTCGAGTACCGCTGGCCCAAGCGCATGCATGTCCCCGAGTCGGCGTTCCTGAACATCGTCGACGAGAAAGGGGATCGCTACCAGGTAACGGCTTCGTCCCTGGGCCACTGCCCTTTGATCAAAAGCGGCCTGTGGATCGAGGAGGTCTTCGCTGGCTTCACTCTGAACGACGGACATACGGAGCACGAGGGTATCGGTGTGATCGAGCACGCCTGGCACGCCGGATCCCGGCGAACGCTTCTGGGGATGCGCCAGCTCCTCCGGGCGGCCGGGGACCTGTACCGGCGATGATCTTTCGCCTCAGCGCCGACACGCCCGAGCGGATCGAGGTGCTGGGCGGAAAGGGCTGCGGCCTCGTCCGGCTGCTGCGTGCTGGGCTTGCGGTCCCTGATGTCTGGTGCGTTCCGGCCGATGCCTACCGCGAGCCGGCCAAGGGTGTCGAGGACACCCTTGCTGAGTCTCTCGCCGCGCTCTGGGAGGAGCTGTCCGTACGTTTGCCTGGCTCGTGCTTCGCCGTGCGCAGCTCCGCAACGACCGAGGACTTGGAGGGCGCGTCGGCGGCTGGCGTCTACCGCACGGTCCTCGGCGTGACGAGCCTCGAGGGGCTCGTGGGTGCCGTCGGTGATTGCCGCGCCGCTCTGCACACTGAAGGCGCTCGGGCGTATCGCGATCGGCACGGACAGAGCGGAACGCCAGCCATCGCGATCCTGATCCAGCGGATGCTGTGGCCCGAAGTTGCCGGCGTGATGCTCACGGCCAATCCGCGCCGCGCGTTTGCCCGCGAGATCGTGATCGACGCATCCTGGGGACTGGGCGAAGCCGTGGTCTCGGGCAAGACGGAGCCCGATCACGTCGTCCTTGATCGCGAGACGGGCGCGGTGCGCGAGATGCGCGTGGGCACGAAGGCCGTCGAGACCGTCTTCGTTCCCGGCGAAGGAATCGCCGACCGCGCAGTCGACCCGGAGCGGCGCTCGGCCGCCGTCGTCGACGAAAGCCGCCGCATCGCGCTTTTCGAGCTGGCCCAAGAGGTGACGCGCAAGATCGGGCCGCGTCAGGATGTCGAGTGGGCCTTCGAGGACGGGCAGCTCTACGCCCTGCAAGTCCGGCCGATCACCGGCCTTCCCCCCGAGCGCCCTGCGAACGTCTGGACCCGCAAGTTCGGCGACGAATACTTGGCGGACTACTCTCTGCCGCTCAGCCGCGACCTCCTGCTCAAGTGGATCGCAGAGGACTACATGGCCGACATGCTGCGCCTCATGGGCCGCACGGACCTCTCCGGAATGGTCCTGTTGCGCGAGCACCAGGGCTACTCCTACCTGAGCGGCCTGTTCGTCGCCGCGGTGATGGA
>JAFDFW010000847.1 GCA_019309605.1 Deltaproteobacteria bacterium
GAACCAGAAGTCGTCGAACAGGCCGAGCGCGCCCGGCGGTGTCTCGACCACCATCGGCCCGTCCTTCACGTCGATCATGAAGATGTAATAGACGGTGTCGGCGTTCGCGGTGAGAAACAGGGACTGGGAGTCCATCAGGCCCGAGAACAAGAGCACGCCCCCGTTGTCCTCGACGCCGGCGGCGACCAGCCCTTTGTACAGCGCCTGTAACGACACGAGTTGGTAACCGCTGAGGTAGGCGGCGAGCGCTCGCGTGAAGTCGAGGTTGTCGAAGACCTTCTGCACGGTGTCGTCCGATGGCGCGCCATCTACGAATGTGAGCTTGCCGAGCCGGGTGTCGATCTCGTCAGGGACCGCGATGCCTGGGGGGATGTCGGTCGTCACCGCTGTCGCCGGAGTGGTTGGCCTGTCGGCTGTGGACGGGGCGTCGGGCGTTGCGGGCTGCTCGGTGGCCTCGGGAGCAGCCGGCGACGTTTCGGTTCGCTGGGAGCAGCCGGTTACGGCGAGCAGGCCGCAGGCGGTGAGCACCGAGGCCAGAACTAGAGTGGATGGCTTTGGAATGTGCATAGGGTTGTTCCGGTTTGCTTCGGCGGGTGCCTGTGAGTCAAGGGGAAAGGGCTACGGCGATTATGGGACTGGTGGCTTGCGCGCCGGGCGACAGGTCTCTTAGCGAGGCGTGTCGGCAAGGGCGTTTGTTCTTACTATCAGCCCTTCTGTGACCATTTCGCTGTAGCGTAGCGGCGTGAAGGAGGGCTAAGGTCACATCGAGATGCGTCTCTCGGTCGTCGTCCCGACGTTTAATGAAGCCTTGCACATCGAGGATACGGTCTCGGCTGCGCTTTGTATCGGGGATGAAGTGATCGTGGCGGATGGTGGGAGTGCCGACGAGACCGCAGAGCTCGCGAGCGCCGCTGGGGCGCACGTCGTCACCAGCGCCAAGGGTCGAGGGGCTCAGCTCAATGTGGGCGCTGAATGTGCGGTAGGAGACGCGCTGCTGTTCTTACACGCGGATGCCCGCCTGCCGGCCGAGGCAAGGGTCGCGATCGAGCGCGCGCTGGTGGACCCGGAGGTTGGTGGCGGAAACTTTCTGCTTCGTTTCGAGCCGTGCACGCGTTGGGGTCGCGTGTTTGGCTGGGCCAACGATGTGCGCCGACGGCAGCTCGGGATCTATTATGGCGATTCCGCGATCTTTGTGCGTCGGAGGGTTTTCGATGCGCTTGGCGGATATTCGCCACTACCGATCCTCGAGGATTTCGACTTCGTTCGACGACTCGAGCGGTCGGTGCATACGGTCTACATTCGCGACGTGAGCGTCTCGGCCAGCTCGCGGCGTTTTGCGCATACCCCTGTACGAACACTCTGTGCATGGGGGATCGTCCAAGGCCTCTACAGCCTGGGAGTTCCGCCCTGGGCGCTCGCCAAGCTCTACCCCGATGCACGATAAGCGGCGCGGCCGGGCTCACCGGAAGCGGTCTTGCGGCGAGCTTTGGCGCAAAGACGCTGCTCGTAGAGCAAGATCGCCTCGGCGGCGACTGCACGTGGACAGGCTGCATTCCCAGCAAGACTCTCCTTCGCGTCGCGGCGTCGGTCCACGAGGTCAAGCGGGCGCAACAATGGGGTGTTCGCGTCAGCGAGGTCGAGATCGATTTTCGAGCCGTGATGGAACATGTGCGCTCGGTACGGCAAAGCGTGTACGACGATGCGGACGACCCGCGACATTTCGAGCGCATCGGCGTGGAGGTCGTTCAGGGTCAGGCTTCGTTCATCGACCCTCACCGTCTGCGCGTGATGAGTGAGGGTGGCGAGCGAACCGTGAGCGCCCGCTACGTGTTGCTCGCAACAGGAGCCCAGCCGCGGGTTCCAGACATCGAAGGCTTGTCGGGGGTGCCATTCCTGACCAACGAAACACTGTTCGAGATCAGCGACCTACCCTCGCGACTTCTCATACTCGGCGCAGGTCCGATCGGCGCCGAGATGGCACAGGCGTTCGCCAGGCTTGGCGCCACGACGACCGTCATCGACCCAGCGAAGCGCATCCTGAGCCGAGAAGACCCTGAGCTCGCTTCGACGGTGCAAAATGCGCTCGAAGCGGAGGGCGTCACATTCTACCTGGGTGAGGGTGCCGAGCGGGTTCGTCTAGACGGTGATGAGATCGTCACGATGACCGGCGAGCGGGAGCTGCGGGCGGACGCCTTGCTGGTCGCGACCGGTCGGAAGGCAAACTTGGATTCATTGAATCTGGAGAACGCGGGCCTGGCACTAGATGGCGGCGAGGGGCTGCAGGTCGATGCACGATGCCGAACCGCGGTGCGGCATATCTACGGTGCTGGGGACGCGACTCAGTATCCGCAGCTCACGCACATGGCGGAGCACATGGCCAAAGTTGCCATGACGAATGCGATTTTGAAGATTCCGCAAAAGATCGATCGCGCGCGGCTGAACTGGTGCACATTCACAGACCCCGAGCTTGCGCATGTCGGCGCGACACAGAGGGAACTCGACGAAAATGGCACTTCCTACGAAGTGCATCGTCTTCCTTATGAGAAGATCGATCGCGCGGTGGCCGACGCGGCACAGGTTGGAACGATCAAAGTCTATGCGACCAAGTGGACAGGCCGCATTCTCGGCGTTTCGATTGTCGGTGCGCAAGCCGGTGAGCTCATCGGGGAATGGTCGCTCGCACTTCGAAACGGCGTACCGCTACGTGAGATCTCCGACACGATTCATCCGTACCCCACGTACGCGCTTGGCAACCGCCGCACGGCCGACCTGTGGTACCTCGAGCGGCGGCCGATGTGGTTACTACGGCTCATCCGACGCCTGCTTGGCTACCAGGGTGAGGTTCCCACCACAGAGCAACTCAAGGAGATGATGGCCTAGAGCTCCTGGTGATGACTGCGGACCAGAAATTCAGAAGCAATTTCGGATAGTTATAGCAGCAGATGTTTCGCCTTGCCTCGGGACGGTCAAGGGCGATTTCGGCGAGCTACGGACAGCTTCACGCGCAGCCATTGCGCACCCGGAGCGCGAGACGCAGAACTTGCGGTCACGGTTTTGTAAAACACTGCAAAACCACCAGATCTGCGTTGGCACACCGGATGCAGTTACCTCACTCGACTTGGTGGCGCT
>JAFDFW010000848.1 GCA_019309605.1 Deltaproteobacteria bacterium
TCGCAGAGGGCCCGATTGGGATTGGCGGCGGCGAAACCACAATCAGCGTTCCTCCGGGTGAAGGCACCCTCGGAGTCACCGTCTTGTCGTCCGGTGGTTCCGTAGGCCACTACACGATTGACGTCTGCCGCTGTGCGACCGTGCTCTACGACCGCACCGATTCAACTCGGATGACGCCGTTCCCAGACGACTTCTGGGTGTATCCCGACCCGACACAGCCAAGCGGCTACCGGGTGCTCCTGACGCCGCCTCCCCGTGAGCCCGATGTGGGAGTCCTGTACGCAGCTCTCATGGGCCCGACTAACGTCCTCGATGGGTTCAGTCCCATCGGCGGCATCGTCATCGAGCTCTCCGACGCACCCGATGCGACCTCTCTACCGCTCACGCCCGCGGCGTCCATCGATCGATCGGCGACGTTGGGGCTCTTCGACCTGACGCCGGGAAGCGCGACGTTCGGTCATCGGATCCCGTTTCAATTGACTCCCATTTCGCGAACGCTGCCAGGGCAGACGACCAACCACTCCTTGGTTCTCTTCCCGTCGATTTCACTTTTGCCGACAGGCCGCTACGCCGTCGTGCTAACGAAATTTGCGCACGCTACGGATCTCCGCCCGTTTCATCCATCGCCCTTCATGACGTCCGTGCTCGGGCCACCCGCACCCGGGGAAGCGAGCGAGATATCCCGCATTCGGAGCCTTCTCGAAGATGGAGTGCTGGACGTCTTGTCGGACCCGAGCATCGTCTCTCCGCCGATCCACGCGACCGACGTTGCGCTCGTGGTGCGGTTCTCGGTCCGGAGCACTGACGATATCCCGCTCACGCCGTTGTCGATGAAGGATCAGATCCTCGCTGGGCCACCGCCTAGTTATCAGATCAACAGCGTCTCGCCGGGTCCCGGGGCCGTGGCGGCAATCGTGCGCGGTACGTGGCAGGCCCCCAACTGGCGAGAAAACCAGTACTTCATCGCCAGAGACGTCAACGGCGACCCTCGAATCACCGGCAGCCTGACGGTGCCCTTCGTACTCACGCTACCCCAGGCCGCGGCATCCGGCCCTGTGCCGGTGGTGATGTTTCAGCACGGTAGTCCCGGCAGCTCTGAGCAGGTCGTCTGGGAGTCCCAGCTCACGTTGGCGCAAGCAGGCTTTGCCGTGATCGGGTTCACCGACACCCTCAACCGGGAGCTAGGACAGAACAGCGACACTCAGAGCGCCGTCCTCTTCCAAGCGTTGCTCGACAACTGGAGGTTTCCGCACTTCATGATGCAAACGTACGGGGACATGATGGCGTTCCTGCGAGTCATCGAGCAACTCGGGTCACTCGATCGCCTTCCACTGCCTAGCGGAGACGGAGCACCCGACCTCGATCTCGGTCTGCCTTTGACCTACGTAGGGTTGAGCATGGGCTCGGTCCACGGGTCGGCTTTTCTGTCCTACGCGCCCGAGATCAAGGCGGCAGCGATTGCGGCCGGCGCCTTGAGGCAAGGGGAAGGGTACTTTTCGGGAGGCGCGTTCATCGACGACTTCCCTCCGGGCTTGGCCGCGTTCTTGCCGAACGCGAACCCGGCCGACTACTGGGTGGGTCTATCGATTCTTCAGATGGGGTTCGACCACCAAGATCCGTACAACCATGCGGAGTTCATGTATCGCACCCCGCTCGAAGTGACCGGCACGACGCAAAAGGCGAGCGTGCTCCTTCAAGAAGGACTCGGGGATTTCAACCACGGGACGCGCGCACTCGCCTGGACGTTCGGCCCGATCCCTCACCTCGAGCCGATCTGGGAATCCGCAGCAATCCTCGACTCGATCACGGGCCCGGTCACCGGCAACATCGACGCCATCTCGCCCACGCCAGGCTGCGCGTTCGAACCTGTCGGCCACTTCTGCGCCCAAGCCGCACCCGAAGCCCAACAGCAGCGGGAAATGTTCCTGCGCTCGGCAGTCGACGAAGCCACACCGACGATCGTGGACCCGCTGCTGAACTGACAAGCCCAACCGTTCGGTCGGCAGTAACGAAACCTTCCCAGGTTGAAATCGGCGGAAGCCCCCTAAGACTCGACCCGGGAAGGCTTGCGGCTAGGCCCGCAACATGACGGCTACTCGACGACGATGGCGCCGCACGGGAACTCGGCTGTGAACGTCGCCTGACCGCTCTTGAACTCGGCGCAGGTGCTGC
>JAFDFW010000849.1 GCA_019309605.1 Deltaproteobacteria bacterium
CCGATCGCCAACCTGTACGCCTGGTACAAGTACGCAGAGCTCTACGAAACCGTGAGCCGCGACCACATGAACCGCTGGGTCTTGTTTCTGTTGGCCCTGGTGTTCATGCCGGCGCTCTGGTTCATCGTACAGAGCGAGCTCAACAAGCGGGCACGGGGGAATGAGCAGGCGCTTTCAGTCGCGGTGTGACGACACCTGAGCCGTCGCTTGACCGCGCCCCCCGTGCCCCTTCCACGATGATTGCCATGGGGACACTATCCCTTCTGATCTGATTCTCTTCAGCCGGCTGCGAGATGGGGCAGGCGCTTCGGGAGCTTTGAGATTCGCTTTGATGCTTCGTAGATGTCGACTGCTTCTTGGGCCGAGAGCCAGAACCCGGGTGTCGTGCCGAGGGCGGCGCCAAGCTTGAGGGCCATCTCCGCGGTAACGGCACACCGGCCGTTGACGATGCGGTTGATGACCTTGATGTCGCAACCAAGGTGGTCGGCCAGTGCTTTCTGTGTGAGCTCAAGCGGCTCGAGGAACTCCCCGTGGAGGATCTCGCCAGGGGTCGTGGGCTTTCGTTTGAGTTGTCGTTTCATCTGACTGACCTCGATCGGTGGTATCTCCAGGAAGAAGAGCTCGACGACGCTGCTTTGACTGCTGTGAATAGCTATGCAAATTGTACCTTTCTAAGGTATACCGTGACAAGGGTTAGAGCGAGGGCCGGGTGAACTTGGCTTCGCTACACGATGTCCTTCAAATCCGGCCCCGAACCCTTCACAGAGCCCCATACGGCGAGGATCACAAGTGCCTCGGTGCCCGGCAGGTAGTAGACGTGGTGGCGGGTGACGCGGAGGTGGATTCGGCGAGCTCGTGGGCGAAGAGCCCTGGCGAGTCCTCTCGATGGCTGCGCCACCAAGCATCGATCGCTGCGATCTGCGCCTCGGCTCTTGGCCTCGTGCCCCTCAAGCTCGAGGAGGTGGGTATGTGGGAACCCAAGGAACACTACTGGGGCGAGGACGATGAGCCGCTCGAAGAATGGGCCAAGGCGATCTTCGCACGAGGCCCGCGACCTGGGTTCGAGATGGAGCAAGTGCTTCCTGGTGAAGACATCGACGACCCGTTCGATGACCCCATCACCCGCTCCAACGATCTCAAGGATATCGGAGATCAGATAGAGGCCGAGAAGCTCCTGATGGGCCTCTGTGAGTCTGATCTCCGTTGCCTCGATGCCCATGCGCACCTTGGCAATCTCGTTTTCGAGCGTAGACCGGAAGATGCCATTCGCCACTACGAGGTGGGAGTGCGTATCGGCGAGCTATCGCTTGGCGACGATTTTGACGGTGTGCTGTTGTGGGGCCATATCGACAACCGGCCATTCCTGCGCTGCATGCAGGGTTACGGACTGTGCCTGTGGCGGATGGCTCAACCCGTCCGACAATCAGGGAGTGCGATTCCTCATCGATGAGGTCAGGGCCGGCACGGCCTGGGAGGATCGTGAAAACGAGTAGCGGGCCAGAGATCAGCGCCAGCGCTCGAGAAGCTGACGTGCGAGAACCTCGCGTAACAGAGCGTTCTCCTCTCCATCGGCAAATCTGTTTGCAAAAACTAGCGATATGCGCTAACTATTGCGAACGGATTTGATGTGACCAGGTCGCGGACCATAGCCGAATGGGTGGAGGAGCAGCAGGCTTCCGGGCGGTACACCTTCACTCGTGAGGATGTCGAAACCAGCCGAGGAGGGTCCTCGGTCGCGGTGCAGACTGCGCTTCGACGACTCAAGCAGAAGGGGCGAATCGCCTCGCCCCGTCGCGGGTTCTACGTGGTCGTCCCGCCGGAGTATCGGGCGGCTGGTTGCCCTCCGGCATCATGGTTCATCGATGACCTCATGAGCTATCTCGGCCGTCACTACTACGTGGGCCTGTTGACGTCCGCGGCGCTCCACGGGGCTGGGCACCAGCAGCCCATGGTGTTCCAGGTTGTTGCCGACCGCGCGACCCGCCCGATGCAGGCGGCTCGGGTCCGAATCGAAGTGCACACCAGCAGAACGGTAACCGTCATGCCTGTCACGCGGGCCGAGACCGAGACCGGGAGCATGGCGGTCGCGACGCCGGAGACCACGGCGTTCGACCTGGTGCGGTTCTTCTCCGCAGCCGGTCACTGGAACAATGTCGCGACGGTCCTTTCCGAGCTCGCAGAAAAGATCGACGCAGACCGACTCGTGGAGGTCGCGGCTCTCGTTCAGCTGCCGGATGTCCAGCGGCTAGGGTACCTCCTCACCCTAGTCGGCAAGGGTGAACTGGCTGATCCGCTTGCGGGCTGGTTGGCGAAGCGGCGCACGACCGTCATACGCTTACGCACGGATCGGCCAAGAGGCGACGTGGATGTCGACTCCCGCTGGCGCCTCATCCCCAACGAGAAGGTAGATATCGACGTATGATCCCGCGCGCGAACATCACGGCCTGGCGAACGGCTGCTCCGTGGCCGGAGAACACTCAGGTAGAACAGGACCTCGTCCTGAGTCGTGCCCTGGTCACGATGTTCAAGCATCCGACCGTCGCGGAGCAGGCTGTGTTCCGCGGCGGTACGGCTCTGCACAAGTTGTTCTTCACGCCTGCCGGTCGCTACTCCGAAGACATCGATCTCGTGCAACGCCATGCGGGACCCATCGGAGGGCTGATCGATGGCATCCGTGAGGTGCTCGACCCGTGGCTCGGAAAGCCGAAGTGGAAGCAGGGCCAGGGCCGCTTCACCCTCAACTACCGATTCGAAACGACCTTCGCACCCGTGGTACAGATGCGCCTGAAGGTCGAGATCAACACGCGCGAGCACTTCACAGTCCTGGGCGTGCAGCGTCACGGATACGCGGTGGCAAACCCGTGGTTCTCCGCGGAATCGGAGCTCGGCACCTACAGTTTGGCCGAGCTCTTGGGGACGAAGATGCGCGCGCTCTATCAGCGAAAGAAGGGACGCGACCTCTTCGACCTCACCGAGCAGGATGTGGACCCGGATGAAATCGTCCGTTGTTTCACCGAGTACATGAGCTTTGGCGACACTGCAGCGACACGGGCGCAGTTTGAGGCGAACGTGGCAGCGAA
>JAFDFW010000162.1 GCA_019309605.1 Deltaproteobacteria bacterium
TGCGGCCGGTCAACGTGAGCCTCGGCTTGATGCTCGAGAACGTGAGCGATCGGCTCTGCGACAAGGGCATGCCGCATCATCGTGCGCCCGATAAGCGGCCGGCCAAGCGCATCCAAATGACGCGCGAGGCAGGCGAGCTCCACATCCCGTTCACGTCGGGGCTGTTGATCGGCATCGGCGAGACGATTGAAGAGCGCGTCGACACCATCCTCACCATTCGGCGCTTGCAGCGTCAATACGGTCACATCGGAGAAGTCATCGTCCAGAACTTTCGGTCCCACCCCGATACTCCGATGGGCTTTGCGACGGAGCCCACCCCCGACGAGTTGGCCGCCACGATCGCGCTGGCCCGGCTCATTCTCGACGATGACGTCAGTGTCCAGGCCCCCCCGAACCTCAATCCCGCGTCGACCGCCACGCTCATCCAAGCCGGCATCAACGACTTCGGCGGCATTTCGCCCGTCAGCCCGGACTACATCAATCCGCAGCATCCCTGGCCGTTCCTTGGGCGCCTTCGGGAAGCCTGTGATGCGGAAGGCTTTGGACTCGAACCGCGACTCCCGGTATATCCCTCTCACCTCGACGCGCCAGGTTTCGTCGACGCGTCTCTGCGCCCCCGTATCGACCAGCTTCAGATGGAGCTCACCACGCCATGACGACTGCCCTCGAAACCTGTCTCCAAGGAGTGTCTCCCGACGTCCGCGCGATCTTGGAGCGAAGCCTAGATGGCCGAGAGGTGACCATCGATGACGGCATCGCGTTGAACGAGGCGCGAGGAACGGACCTTCATGCATTGTGCCTCGTCGCTGACGAGCTACGCCGGCAGCAGGTGGGTGACAAGGTCACTTACGTCGTCAACCGTAACATCAACTTCACGAACGTCTGCATCAAGAACTGCAAGTTCTGCGCGTTCGCTCGGACCGTGCGTTCGGAGCAGGGCTATTTTCTTCCCCCCGAAGAGGTCGAGCGGCGGGTACGGCAGGCCTGGGAGATGGGCGCCACCGAGGTGTGCCTGCAGGCGGGACTCTCCCCGAATATCAACGGAGACAACTACATTGACCTGTGCCGTCTCGTGAAGGAAGCCGCACCGGAGATTCACATTCACGCCTTCTCACCGGAAGAGGTGAAGTTCGGCGCCGCACTCAAGCGAGTTTCGCATAGCGAGTACTTGGCCGAGCTCAAAGACGCTGGGTTGGGGACGCTCCCCGGAACCTCGGCCGAGATTCTCGACGACCGTCTGAGGAAAACCATTTCACCCACGCGGATCACCACCGCCGAGTGGTTGGACGTCGTTACCGCCGCTCACCGCCTCGGGATTCGTACGACGTCGACCATGATGTTTGGGCACGTCGAGTCAGTCGAGGAGCGCATACGGCATATGGATTTGCTTCGAAGGGTCCAGAGAGAGACGGGTGGTTTCACCGAGTTCGTGCCGCTTTCTTTTGTCCACGAAGAGGCGCCGCTGTTTGCGACGAGTGCTGTTCCGGGTGTCCGTCCGGGGCCGACCGGCGACGACGTGTTGCGGCTGTATGCGACGGCCCGGCTGATGCTCGGCCGGGACATTGCCAACCTTCAAGCGTCATGGGTGAAGGAAGGCCTGCGAACGTCCCAGTTGTTGCTGAGGTGCGGTGTCAACGACCTCGGCGGGACCTTGATGAACGAGAGCATCTCGACTGCGGCGGGCGCTCGCCATGGGCAGCTCATGACTCCAGCGACCCTGCGCCGGGTCATCCGCGACGCGGGCCGAGTGCCAGCGGAGCGCAACACAACCTACGGTGTGATTCGTGAGTTCGGGGATACATCCGATCAGGATCCAGCGGAGCCGCTCGACACGATTCAGAATCCGGACGAGGTTTTCGGTTCGTACGACGCGCTGACCCGCGATCCGCGGTTTCACTACGAGCCGCGCGGGTTGCGGGTAGTGAGCTAGCGGCTGTGCGCCGGGGGGCCGCGTGGTACGATGCCCGACCATGAGCAAGCTCGCGGAACGATACGGACCTTGGGCCGTGGTTACCGGTGCTTCAGCGGGGATTGGGGCGGAGTTTGCGCGACGAATCGCGGAGCGCGGCGTCAACGTCGTCCTAATCGCACGGCGTCGCAAACGTCTCGAAGAGCTCGCCTCGACGATTGAGGACATGTATCGAGTCGAAGCCCGTGTGGCGCCGGTGGATCTCGCCTCGCGGGACCTGATCGAAGTCCTGCAGCCGGTTCTTGCCGACATCGAGGTCGGCCTCTTGGTCAACTGCGCGGGTTACGGGTCGAGCGGACCTTTCCTCGACATGGACCGGAGCGTTCAAGAGTCGATGATCAACGTAAATTGTCGCGCGTCGATTCTCCTCACGCATGAGATCGCGCAGGGTATGCGGGAGCGGGGCAGGGGCGGCGTCATCTTCGTGTCGTCGGTCAACGGGTTCTGCGCCTCGCGGGGGATGGCCAACTACAACGCGACGAAGGCCTACGACCTTCTATTCGCGGAGGGCCTGGCCGAGGAGCTCCGGCCCTATGGCGTCGACGTGCAGGCACTTTGTCCCGGCAGCACCCTCACCGAGTTCCATCGCGTAGCGGGCCTCGACGCGCGGCAGTTCGGCCCGCTCACGCGTCTGATCGTCGCGACACCGACGGCCGTCGTAGCGACGAGCTTGAGGGCTCTTGGCCGCCGCGTGACCGTCATTCCTGGGGTCCTCAACAAGCTCGTGGTCCTGACGCTGAGGTTGATGCCGCGGCGCGTGTCGACCTGGCTGTTCGGATTGATGGTGGATCGGGTCGCCAAAGGCAATTAGCGCCGGCGCAGACGCTCGAGGTCCCGAGGACGGTCGACGTCGAATGCGATGCCGCTGCTGAGCTGAACCTTGACGTTGAGCCCAAGTTCGCGCGCGCGGGTACGGTGACGGTGAAGGCTGTCTTCATGGCCGAGGCAACTCGGGAGAGCTGTCGCAGGCTTTACGGCGATGACGTTGGTGCCTTGTTGCAACAGGTCCGGGACGAGCACCACGTCGCTCTCATCGAGCTGACGCGCCACGCTGGCGATGTCCCCCACGGTCAAATCGGGTAGGTCACTCATGCAGATCATGACGCTCGTCGCGTCACGCCGCTCCAATTCCTGGAGCGCGCCGTCGACCACGTCCGCTAGACCTTGGCTGCCGTCGGCGTCAGACAGGGCTGCAACGCCCAGACGAGCGGCGTGCTCGCACGCCTCGGGGGAGTCGCTGACGATGGCGATGTCGTCGATGTCGGGCGACGCTCGGAGGACTCGCACCACGTGCTCGAACAGATCACGCGCCAACTGTGCGCGCTCGAGTGGACCCAACACTTCGGAGAGCCGGGACTTCCCACGGTCGAACCCCTTGATTGGAATCAACGCCCAGCGGCTCATCTCAGGCTCCTCGCAAACTCGATCAATTCGCGAGCAAAGACTACCCGATCTTCCTTGGATTGGATCAGGATGTTCGTCTCTAGAAGTGGAAAGGGTGCGTCGAATGCATCGCCCGGATGCACTGCATACCCGTCGAGGAGACCCTCATAGTGCATTGCCGCAGCTTCGGCAGAGGGCTCGCGGCCTGCGATTTCCGCGATCATCGTAGCGAGCGGGCCTTTCACGGCTTTCCCGTCCAGGATAGGGCTCACGGCGACTGTCGTCGTGTTTCGAAGCGCGTCGGAGACGCCGCTCAATGTGAGGATCGGGTCGATCGATACGTAGGGATTCGACGGGCAAATGACGACCAGGTCGGCTGTGGTTAGCGCGGCGAGGACTGCCTGCGTGGTGTGATCGGTTCCTTGGTGACGAACTTCCCGTACCGGTGGTGCGGCTCGCGCTTTGACGAGCCACTCTTGGAACACGAGTTCCTCGCCGCCTTGGGTCACGATACTCGTGGGGCGGGGCGCATCGCTCATCGGTAGAACCGGGCGCTCGACGCCAAGTGTCTTGCAGAGCTCCGCCGTCGCGCGGGTAAGGGACTCGCCTCGCGAGAGCGCGCCCGTTCGCGAAAGGTGTGTGATCAAGTCGCGGTCGCCGAGTTGGAACCAGTCGTCCACGCCGCGACGCTTGGCTTCCGCCAGCGCGTAGAACGTGTCGCCGTCAATGCCCCAGCCACGATCCTCGGGCGAGAGCCCCGCGAGCGTGTACATCACGGTGTCGAGGTCGGGGCTGATGTGGAGTCCCCAATGTCGGAAGTCGTCGCCAGTATTCACGACTACGGTGAGAGCGTCGGGGGGAAGAGTGCGGTCCAGCCCGTCGACGAGCCGGGCGCCCCCCACGCCTCCCGCCAGCGCGACGACCGAGAGGTCGTCCTGGGGCGGCACGGTCATGCGTACAAGTCGTCCTCGGGATTGCGAAGCAAGGCTTCGGCCGAGTCGCCCGAGGGTTGAAAGCGAAGCCCGCGGACCAAGGTCAGCGGACGTCCTTCGTCGGCCTGGCCCGCCACTAGATCCGCCGCTGCAGCAATCGAATCGGCGACCGCAGACTCGGTGGCTTCGAGCACGCGGCCGTGGCGATCGACGGCGCCGCGGCGATCCCAAACCGGGGGCAAGCCCGCCACACCGAGGGCAAAGCCTACGGTGCCGCGCCGAAATGGCCGGCCCCACGAGTCCGTAATGAGGACACCGACGTTCGCAGAGAAGCGTTCCCCGAGCTTGGCTCGAAGCGCTGCTGCCGTGGCGTCGGGGTCGCGTGGGAGAACGAGCACCCATGGGCCGCTGCTCTCGGGCGCGCCGAAGGGCGCGGCGTTGCTCGCGTCGATACCCGCGTTGGCGGACAGGAAGCCCAGCCGGTGCCGCACGATCAGTGCGCCGGTCGTCTTGCGCGAAATGCCGACGCTTTCACGAAGGATTAGCTCCACCAAGCGCGGGTCCTTGTCGACTTCTCGGCCGAGGTGCTCGGCCGGGTCGCTTGGAACGATGCTGCCCAAGTCGACGAAGCAGCCTTCCGCGCGGGAGACGATCTTGCTCGCGAGCACGACGATGTCTCCATCGGCGAGGTCGGTCTCGGCGCGCGCGAGAGCCGAAACGATAACCTCGAACAGGTCGTCGCCCGAGTTGATCGTTGGCACCCCGGCAATGGCGCGAACCAGGAGCTCCGAGCCGACACGAAGGTCGCCCGACGCTGGCTCGCTGCCGCTCATTCCGTCTCCGAGATGCCCGTAATTCGAATGCCGGAGCCGACGCTGTTGTAACGGCGATTGATGTGCAACAAGACAGGCGTGAGCGATTCGAGAGCGATGGCGTTCTTGAGGACGCCCGCGTCGATGCCGCGAAGGCCCAAGTCCGAAATGACCGCGATGACGGCGGCGCGGGCTTCCTTGTCGTCGCCGCACACCAAGACGTCACAATCGAACGTGTGGGCCGGGTCGCTCAGGTGCTCCGAGCTGATGTGGTGCAGGGCCGCCACGAGCCGTGTGCCTTCGTGTAGAAGCGCGCGTGCCTCCAGGGCCGCCGATTGCCCCTCGGGCAAATTTACAGAACGGACCTTGGGTGGCTGAATCGGCACCGTGATGTCCACGATGACTTTGTCGCCGACGGCCTCTTTGATCGACTCGAAGGTAGACCGATGCGCGCGTACGGAACCGTCACGATGACTAGCTCGGCGTGAGTGCATGCGGCCACGTTGTCGCCGCCCTGCAGGGCGACTCCAAATTCTTCCGAGAACTCTGCCGCCTTGGCGATCCCTTTTTCCGCCTGGCGAGAGCCGATAAAGACGTCGTGTCCGGCCTTGGCCCAACGAACGCCCAAGCCGCGCCCCTCGCGCCCCGTGCCACCTACAATTCCGATCTTCATCGCTGCCTCACGAGTTGAGCTCGGCCATGAACAGCGTTGGAATCGATCGCGAATTCGGTCTTTGGAGCCCACGAGGTAAAGCGCATCAACCATCTCGTCTGGCACCGCGGCAATGGCCTCGTCGCGTTTCCCGTCGAGGAATAGGGTCTGAACTTTCTCGCAGGCTTCTTCGAAGCCGACTCGACTCAAGTACTCTTTATAGAAGTTCTTCTGCTTCGAGCCCATTCCGCCGATGTAGAGCGCGAGTGACATCTTGCAAGGAATCATCGCGGATTCCGGATCGCCGATGATGACCACGACGGTGGGGGCGATGTCGAAGGTCTCGATGCTCTTGCCGTTGCCTGCCTTCTCGAAGCCCTGATTGAAGTTCTCCATCAGCACGTCGGAGCGGTCCGGGTGCATGCAGGTGAGCAAGCAGCCGTCGGCAAGCTCGGCCGACATTACCTGAGACTGGGGCGCCATCGATCCGGTGTAGACCGGAATGCCTGGTCGGCCGTGCACCATGCTCTTGAGCGGTTTGCCCTGACCCGACGACCCTTCGCCGCGATACGGCATCTGATAGCGCGCCCCGTCGAACTCGAGTGGCGCTTCCCGGGCAAAGATCTGCTTCACGATGGTGACGTACTCACGGAGCCATGTGAGCGTCTTGTTGAAGGGCACGCCGTGCCAACCTTCGACGACCTGCGGCCCTGACGTCCCGAGTCCCACGATGAAGCGCCCGTTCGAGAGCGTGTCCATCGTAATCGCGGTCATCGCCGCATTCGCCGGCGACCGTCCGGCAAGTTGCATGATGGCGGTGCCGAGCTTGATCCTGGACGTCTGCGAACCGACCCAGGCAAGCGGCGTAACCGCATCATTGCCCCAAGACTCCGCGGTCCAAATCGAGTCGTACCCAAGACGCTCGACCTCCCCAATCTTCTCCATGT
>JAFDFW010000163.1 GCA_019309605.1 Deltaproteobacteria bacterium
ATCCCGACGCCGACTGTGATAGCCTTCGAACCAAGGTAGGCTTCATGGCGACGGTACTGATTACAGGCGCGAACAGGGGAATCGGACTCGAGCTGAGCCGGCAGCTCACCGAGCGAGGCGATGAGGTGATCGCCCTTTGTCGCAAGCCAAGCCCGGAGCTCGAGGCGCTTGGCGTGCGGCTTTTTGGTGGGGCCGACGTGACCGACCGGGCGGCACTCGAAGCAGTGTCCCAGGACCTCGGCGACACCACGATCGACGTCCTGATCAACAACGCCGGAATCCTCGAAAATGACACGTTCGACAGCCTCGACTTCGACCAGATCCGCAGGCACTTCGAGGTCAACACGCTAGGCGCGTTGCGGGTCACCTCGGTCATGCAGGGCCACCTCGTGCAGGGCTCCAAGATCATCATCATGACGAGCAGGATGGGCTCGATCGACGACAATGGATCGGGCAGCTACTACGCATACCGTATGTCGAAAGCCGCGTTGAACATGGCTGGAGTCAATCTCGCGCACGACTTTCGCGGCAAGCGTATTGCGGTCGCGATCTTGCACCCGGGCATGGTCGCCACGGAGATGACCGGACGCCACGGGGTCCCTGTGTCGGAGTCGGCTGAGGGCCTCGTCGCGCGCATCGACGAGCTCCAGCTCGGGGACTCCGGCGGCTTCTGGCACGCCAACGGCGAACGGCTTCCCTGGTAGCGCCCCCATAGATCCGTCAAGCTGCTCGAGCTGTGCCCGTCGATTGGCAAAACCTACCGACCGAGGAGCTCCTCGATGTTCGCTTGTGCGAGCTCGGCCTGTCCGTGACGGACACCTGGCTCGAAGACTGCGTAGGCCGCCTCCGCGAAGAGCTCGACGTGGCTGGGCTTCGCCGCTTTCGTCTTCACGCTTGGTTGAGTGACGAATGGTGCTCGCCCGACGGCATCCCCGGCATCGGCATCCCCTTCTATCTAGCCCATCCACGGCTCATTCGTCTCGAACGGCAGATGATGTTCGAGGTGGAGGGTGGCACGCGGGCGGAGTGCATGCGCCTGCTCCGCCACGAGGCGGGACACGCGTTGCAGCACGCCTACAACCTTCAGCGGCGCAAGCTCTGGCAGCGAGCGTTTGGCCGCGCGTCCGAACCTTACCCCGATTTCTATCGCCCGAACCCTTCGAGCAAGGGTTTCGTCGAACACTTGGATGGTTGGTACGCGCAAGCGCACCCAGTGGAAGATTTCGCCGAAACGTTTGCCGTTTGGCTCGCGCCTCGTTCAAATTGGCGACGGCAATACGAGCAGTCGTCCGCCCTTGGCAAGCTCGAGTACATCGACGAGCTGGCTGCAGACCTCACCAGCAAGAAGCCTCAGGTGAGCTCGCGCGCGCGCCCTTACTCCCTCCCGAGCCTCCGGCACACGTTACGACGTCACTACGAACGACGTCAGGATCATTACAGCCCCGGCTTCAGTGACGAGTACGACCGGGATCTGCTCAAGATTTTCAGCGACTCCGTGCGCTACCGGAACAACGAGACGGCCGCATCGTTTCTCCGGCGTAATCGCCGCCAAATTCGCGAGCAAATCTCCCTTTTCACTGGCGAGTATCAGTTCACCGTCGACCAGGTGCTTCGTGATATCATGGGCCGGTGTCGCGAGCTCAGGCTGCGACTCATCAAGGGGGAGCGTCAGACGAAGCTCGACTTTGCCATCATGTTGACGGTGCACACGGTGCACCTTCTTCACCGGCGGGATACATGGCATCCACTCTAAAGCGACGGCGAATCATCGTTCTCGTGCACCAGAGTCTCATCCCGCCCGACGACATCAGCAAGCTTACCGCCGCCGAAATCGCGCCATTCAAGACCGAGTTCGACGTGCGCGAAGGGCTGCGCTGGCTCGGGCACGAAGTGTTCATGGTGGGGCTCAGCGATGAGCTCGCACCGCTCCGGACCGCGATCGAGGAGTTCAAGCCGCACGTCGTGTTCAACTTGCTCGAGGAGTTTGACGGGGAGGCGATCTTCGATGCGCACGTCGTCGGGTACTTGGAGCTGCAGCGCACTCCCTACACTGGATGCAACCCTCGGGGGCTGCTTCTCGCTCGCGACAAGGCGCTTTCCAAGAAGGTGCTCGCGTACCACCGAATTCAGGTGCCGCAATTCCGTGTCTTCCCGCGCTACCGGAAGATCAAGCGGGCGCATCGGCTCGAGTTTCCGCTGATCGTGAAATCACTGATCGAGGAAGGGAGCTACGGAATCGCCCAGGCTTCCGTGGTGAACAACGACAAAGCACTCGAAGAAAGGGTTTCGTTCATCCACGACAAGATTCTGACCGACGCCGTCGTCGAGCAGTACATCCCGGGCCGCGAGCTTTACGTCTCGGTCCTCGGCAACCACCGGTTACAAGTGCTCCCGACCTGGGAGATCTTTCTCGACAAGCTGCCTGAAGACGCTCCGAAGATCGCCACCCGCAAGGTGAAGTGGGATCTCGAATTCCAGAAGAAGCACGATGTCCGCATCGGGCGCGCCAAGGGACTTTCCGAAGAGATGGAGCGGAGGATCGCAAGGCTGTCGCGCCGAATCTGCCGGCGTCTCGGCACGGATGGCTGCGTGCGCATCGACTTCCGCCTGCACGAATCGGGCGACCTCTACTTCCTCGAAGCCAATCCCAACCCCGACATCGGCGAAGGGGATGAGTTTGCAAGTGCAGCGAAGGCAGCCGGGATGGACTACCCGGCTTTGCTGCAGAAGATCGTCAACCTCGGCATTCGCCGCGCCGAACGCGGCTGACCGGGACGACTCAGTTCATGTCGTGAAGGTACGTGCGGAAGCAATCGACCTCGTCGGTGCTCCAGAACCCACCCGTGACCGGCATCCGCACTGCCCCGACGGGCCGTGTGCTGACCTCAGCCAACATCTGGCTGCAATCGGGATCGACGTCATCGACGAGAAAGAAAGGGCTGTCGTCTGCGAAGTGAATCAGCGCAGAGAGCCCCTCCTCAACCGATCCGGAGAGATCCAGCATCCAGGTCGTGGCGGCCAGCGATCCGCCACCGTGACAGGTCGCTGAAGCGCAGCCCTCGAGCTTGCCCCGAAGCGCCCCATCATCCCCAACCGCGAAACCAGCCAGATCACACGATGGCGCGCCCACCTCGAGATTGTCGAAGTAGACCCAGTTCGCGCTCAACGGCTCCCCGGTGGCGCTCTCCCCACATGCCATGAGAAGTGAACCAAAGATCACAAGAACCAGAAATCGCGCCAAATTCGTCCGTGTGTAAGACATGTTTCCCCATCACTCCTAATAAAAAATTCCGCTTACGCTCTAAGCATGGGTGAAAAATTGAACCGTTCCAAAGGAAAAATTCACCCCTGCTTTCTTGTCTGATCCTCGCAGACTAGAGAAATCATGCAAGCTCGATTACGAAAAAATACGCCTCTAAGGGCTAATTAATTGACCGTACGATATTGTAACACAGTCAAAATTAGTCCTGCGGGGTGTTTTTTTGCGTGTTAGCCTATTGGTCGTGCAGATGAGTCACTGGTGCATCAACGGCAACCTGAAGGCTGGATTCGTCCTCCTGCTGCTTGGGTCGGCACTCACCGTGTCCGGCTGCAAGGAGGACCCCACGCTTTTTGGGGGTTGCTCAACCCAAGACATGAATGCCTGTCCCCAGTCGGAGGGGTTTGCGAACCCGTACGAGGGGCAGCTCGAGCTGCTGACTTGGACCGAGACGCTGCGTAAGGCGAGCCTCGAGCTCACGGGCAAGCTTCCGACCGAGCGGCAAGTGCAGTTCACCGCCGAGCACGGCCAGCCGGGGCTCGAAGCCTCTCTTGCAGAGATGATGCGCGACCCGCGGTTCTACGACCGCATGATCGAGCTCTACAACGATCACTTTCTGACCGACAAATACCTCGGCCGAGAAAACGCGATCGAGCTTCTCGATGAGGACGTGTACCCGAACCTCCGTTGGTTCGAGAGGAAGTACCCGGACGACGAGGGCAGAGCACAGCTTACCAACGACTCGATCGCGCGCGGGCCGCTCGAGCTCATCGCGCACGTGATTGCTAAAGAGCGTCCCTTTACCGAGATCCTAACGGCGAACTACACGATGGCGAACGGCTATTCGCAGCTGTCGCTAATCGGTCTCCCCGACGTCCCACTCGGCATCGGAGAAAACCCCGAGAGCTTCCGAGAGGTTCAAATCCCGGGCATCCCTCACGCGGGTCTTCTGACATCGGCGATGTTCCTCAATCGTTTTCCGACGAGCGACACGAACATCAACCGACACCGGTCGCGGATGACCTACTGGTTCTTCCTCGACATCGACATCAATCAGTTTGGCAGCCGTCCGGTCGACGCAAGCGACGACTTTGGTGAGAACCCGACGCTCAACAACCCGGGTTGCACGGTTTGTCACACGACCATGGATCCCGTCGCCGGGCTCTACATGAACTGGAACGAAAGCGGCGAGTACAGCGGCGAGGGTGAATGGTTTGGGCCTGACTACATTCTGCCTCCTGGTTTCAACGGCGAAGCGCTGCCTGACGGCAGCCGAAAGCGCGCGTTGCAATGGTTCGCGCAGCGGATGGCCCAGAATCCGAGATTTGCCCAAGCCACCGTGAAGACGGTGTTCCAAGGGCTAACCGGCCAGAAGATCCTGGACATCACGGCGCCGATGACGCCGGATATGGCCGACGATGCGATGCAGGAGCCGGATCCGATCGTGGATCCCGATCCCATGATGGACCCTGACGGTGGCGTCGGCGGCATGGGCGGCATGGGCGGTATGGCTGGTGCCGGTGGCGTCGGTGGCATGGGCGGTACTGGTGGCGTTGGCGGCGGCGCGGGCGGCGCGGGCGGCATGGGCGGCGGCGGCGCGACGCCTCCCCCTCCTCCGCCTCCCCCGCTTCCCGAAATCGATCCGGAGATTGATCCCGACGTCGACCCGGCTCTCGAGCGCGCGTACAACGTGCAGCAACAAGTTCTGCGAACGATTCAGCGACGGTTCATCGACAGCCAGCACAACTTCAAGGTGTTGGCGCGCGAGATCGTCTTGAGCCCCTACTTCCGGGCCAAGAACGCGAGTCCGCTCACCAGCGAGATGGAGACCGAGCTTTCCACCTTTGGCACCTCCAGGCTGCTCACGCCGGAGCATCTGTCTCGCAAGATCGAGGCAACCACTGGCGTTCGCTGGCGGTCAGGCCCGAATCGAACCGACCATCTGCTCGGCCAGTACAGCATCTTCTACGGCGGCATCGACTCGGACTTGGTGACCCAGCGCGTGACCGAACCGAACGGCGTCATGGCGAGCCTCGCGCAACGCATGGCCTACGAAGTCGCATGCTCTGCGGTTCCGTACGACTTCTCGAAGCCGGCCAGCCAGCGCCTGCTGTTCCCCAACATCGACCGAACCACACCGCTTTCTGAGGCGTCGGACCAGGTGCGCGAGACGGTTCGGCATCTGCACGACCGACTCTTTGGTGAAGGCCTCGCGGGATCCGACGAGGCAGTCGCTGCAACGATCGTCGTTCTCATCGAA
>JAFDFW010000009.1 GCA_019309605.1 Deltaproteobacteria bacterium
GGGCGATCGACCAGGCCAACGTGAAGCTGACCGAGATTTGGCTCACGCATCATCACTGGGATCACGTCGCTGGGATCGA
Source organism: Deltaproteobacteria bacterium (assembly GCA_019309605.1). Taxonomy (GTDB): domain Bacteria; phylum Myxococcota_A; class Polyangia; order Polyangiales; family Houyiibacteriaceae; genus SG8-38. The sequence goes on from JAFDFW010000009.1 coordinate 80, forward strand.
GCCGCTGATGGAGGAGTGTCCCATCGAGCACGTGCGGGGGTCGCAGTACGACGCCGACCATGAGCGGATTCCTCGCCAGACCGACTGGCTTTCGGACGGGGACTCATTCGACTTTGGCGGCGCGACCGTCGACATCGCCGAGATCCCCGGTCACACGCTCGGCGCGATCGCATTCATCACCGATGGAAACTTGTTCAGCGGTGACACGCTCTTCATCGCCGGGTGCGGTCGTGTCTTCGAAGGCACGATGGAGATGATGTCGCAGTCGCTTGCGAAGCTTCGCTCGCTGCCTTTAAACACCAAGGTATGGTGCGGTCACGAGTACACCGTCAACAATCTTCGATTCGCAAAGACCGTCGAGCCCAGCAACCCCGAGGTCGAGCGCGCGCTTCACGAAGCGATTGCCACGCGCGAGGCAGGGCAGTTCACGGTGCCCGGACAGCTCGGCCGGGAGCTCGCGACGAATCCGTTCCTTCGCTTCGACGACCCTGCAGTTGCAGCGGGAAGAGATCCGGTTGCTGCCTTCACGGCGATGCGCGAGGCCAAAGACAGCTTCTAGCGACGCATCTTTTCGATCGATTTCTTCATGATTGAAAGTGTCCAGCCCCTCGGAAGCAGCTTCGAAAGCAAGCCGGCGGACATGCGGTCAGCCCATGTCGGGACCAAGACCGGTTGTTTTCCGAGTGCGCGAAGCGCTCCAAGTGCCACAGGTTCAGGCCCCGTCAGAGGAACGTAGAACGGCAGGTCATTGCCCAGGTTCCGGTCCTGAACAGGCTTGGTGTCGGTCATGCCCGGGCAGACGGCCATGGCGTCGACGCCGCTTCCCTGGAGCTCCGACCAGAGCCCAGCCGCGAGGTTTAGCCCGTAGCCCTTCGTCGCGGCATAGTGACAGAAGTACGGGGAACCAGACATTCCCGACGCCGAAGATACGACGATGATCCCGCCGCGTCCGCGTGCGGCCATCTTCTTCCCCGCGAGGTATGTCAGCACCAGCGTGGCGCGGCAGTTCAGATCCAAAGTCGCGACGTGCGCGTCCAGCGAGATGTCGAAGAACGGATCGAGCGGCGAGACCCCGGCGTTGTTCACCAGCAGTCCGACCTCGTAGGCGTCCACCCACTCCTGCGCCTTGCTCCTGAGGTCCGCGTCAGCGAGGTCACAGATGATTGGGCGCGCATCGATGCCGTGTCCCGTGCGCAGCTCTTCGGCGAGCGCTTGCGTGTCCTCGGCTTCCCGATCGACGAGCAAGAGATCAAACCCATCCGCTGCGAGATACGTGGCGAACGCGCGCCCGATCCCGCGCGCCGCTCCGGTGACGAGTGCGTAGCCTCCATAACGGGCGTGCAGCCCGAGCTTCTCTGAATCTCGCAAGTCGCCTTTCCTCAGCTCGTGGTCAATCGATCACTGGCACGCGTACGGTCGTGAATCCAGAAGGCGAGCCAAACCGTCGCGAGCCCCAGGATGCCGCCGATTCCATAGAAAGGGCCGAGCCAAGTGGGCGCGCCGAAGGTGAGATCTTGGGCCGCCGCGGTCAGGGCGAGGATGGTGCCGCGCGCGATTGCAACGGCGATCACCGATTCGCTTCGGACGCGTACGTACATCAATACCCAAGAGGCGACGATGCACCAGGGGAGGGCGAGCGCCACGCTCCACGCACCGGGGGCGCCGTACAGGTTCCCAATCGCCACCGAGGGCGCGAGCCACAGCCACCACAAGAGCGCGATCTTCGTCGACCGCGCCCAAAACCCACCGGATACCTCACGGAAGTAGTACCCGCGGAACGCGATCTCTTCGCAGAGCCCGGGGATCAGATTGAAGGTCAGCCCGGCAGGCATCCCCATGACGATCAGCATCAACGGATGCGGAGGTGGGCTCTCCACGAGGTACTCGTTGAACTGCGTGAGTTGATCCTGCGGCACGGTCGAGCGCTTGCTCTCGATCAACTGCTCGACCGTCAGGATCGGTTCGAAACCGGCCGCCCATGTGACCAGCATGCCGACGAAAAGGACTGCAACTGGCAGCAGCCATGCAATGCCCCACCATCGGTTGATCGTAAACCGAACGCCGAGCGGCTGCAGAATCGGCTGCTTCAGCCACGGCCCCTGCACCAGCAGGACTGCCACCAACACGGGCACCGTGTACCAAAAGGCCAGGGCCCGCCCGGGCGCTCCCGACCACTCGATGCCGTTGAGCCACATGCCGAGGACTGGGGTCCAACTCCCGATTGCCATCAGAGCGAACGGAACCCAAATCAGCCGCGACTTGGTGATTTCGGGGCTCACCGAAAGCGTTTCCACGCAGCAAATTCAGCTTCCTGAAACGCTGCGTAGCGCTTCTGGAGTCGAATGAGCTCTCCGTAGACGCGCGGCAACTGCGGCGCCAATGCGAGCAGCACGCGCCCCGTGGCTTCGGCGTCTCCTGCTGCGCGGTGCGCTTGCTCGAGCGGGATGCTCAGGTGCTTCGCCACATCGCCGAGCCGCCGACTTTTCAACTCTTTGAGGATTTCACGGGCCCATACCAAGGGGTCCACCCAGACCACGTCGTCGCGCGTAGCCGGAGGCATGTCTCCCCGGGTCATTCCTTTGGGAGCGGCCCGCGTGATCTCGGCTAGAATGAAACCGCGGTCGAATGCGGCGTTGTACGCGACCGGGAGCGTGCCCTGCAAAAGCTCCAGCACGCGAGGCATGACCGTTGCAAAGTCGGGGGCGCCCGCGAGCTCTTCGTCGGTGATGCCGTGCACGGCCCGCGACTCTTCGGGCACCGGGATTCCCGGGTTGACCAGCAAGCTCTCGCGGCTGGTCACCCTCCCCTTGGTGAATGTCACCAGTCCGATCTCGATCACGCGGTCGGTTTCTGAGTCCCGCCCTGTCGTTTCGAAGTCGATGACGGTGAACGGGATGTCCTCCCACGACGAACCCGGCTCGAATTCGTGGCACAGGCCTTCGACGTTCTGGATCGCGTCCGCGATCAGGTCGGCAATACCCGGATAGTGACGCCCCGTCGGAAAGCACCCACACACATCGGTTCGTCCCCGCACGGACGGAAGATGCACCGCATGGCCGCCCCCACGCAAGTCGTATAAAGGATAGACCGTGACTTCGACGTATCGGACGCGCTTCGCCCCTTCACCGACGGGCAAGATGCACCCCGGGCACGCACGTACCGCGTTGGTGACCTGGCTTCAGGCGCGCAAACAGGGCGGGCGGATCATGATGCGAATCGAAGACATCGATCGCCCGCGGGTAGTTCCTGGCTCCGCCGACGCGATCTGTCGGGACCACGAGTGGCTCGGCCTCGACTGGGATGAAGGCCCGGAGTTCCAGTCCTCCCACGACGAAGCCTACGAGCGGGCGCTCGACCGGCTCGAGGCGGCAGGCCTGGTCTACCCATGCACCTGCACTCGAAAAGAGATCGCCGCGGTCGCGAGCGCGCCTCATGGAGACGAAGGTGCCCGCTATCCCGGAACCTGCCGCAACGGCGTCACGAAACCCGGCAAGCCTCCGGCACTTCGCTTTGTGTTCGAAGACCCCTCCCCAGGTTTCGAGGACCTGTTGTGCGGGACGTATCCCGGAGGCCAGGCGGGCGGAGACTTCGTGCTCCGGCGGGCCGATGGCATTTGGGCCTATCAACTAGCGGTCGTCGTCGATGACGCCGAAGCGGGGATTAGCGAAGTGATCCGTGGGGCGGATCTGCTTTCTTCGACGCCGCGTCAGATCGCGCTCTACCGCGCGCTCGGGTATCCGGTTCCGCGTTTCGCGCACGTTGGCTTGGTGGTTGACGGGGACGGCACCCGGCTGGCGACGCGCCATCAGGCAACCTCGATCGAGTCCCTCCGAGAGGTCGGCCGTTCGCCGGAGCAAGTCATCGGGGAGCTGGCCTACTCGCTGGAACTGAGGCCCACGGCGGCGCCGGTTCGCCCGGAGGAGTTGGTTCCCGGCTTCGAGCTTACCGAGATCTCCCGATCATCGGTCACTTGGAACGCCAAGGGTTGACATTAATTGAATTTTCGACGCTGATTTGGCACGAGTACGAGTTAAGGACTGGCCTGTGACATCAAGCGAAAGGCTGATGGAGATCGTTGAGCGACTGACGGAGCTCGACCCCGTCCGAACGTATCCTCAACGCGGAGCCACCTTGATCGCCGGCTTGGTCGGAGCCCATTCGTTTCGGCTCGATCGCCCCGATGCGGACGCGTTGAGTAGTGAGTCCGCTCTGACCACGACCGACCCGACGATCTCGTTGCCCCTTCGCCAAGGCCGGACTCTCATCGGGACCCTCCATTTAGAAATCGTTGGCGACGCTCCCGCGGGCAACCAACAGGAGCTCTTGAAATGGGCGTCCCGCCTTTACGGACGAGGGCTGGACTATGCGGAGCGGCTCACGGATGAAGGCAGCCGAAGGCCGGGCGAGGCCATCGAAGAGACTCTACGCCGCGCCCCACTCACGCCGCGCGAGCGAGATGTCGTTGCGCTGCTAGTGGCGGGGTCGAGCACGCGCGACATCGCCGCCGAGAGCGGGCTGACCGTGTCGACCGTCAACACCTACCTCAAACGTATCTTTTCCAAGCTCGGTGTGCATTCGAGGGTCGAGCTGATTGCCCGGATGGCCGGGACAGCTACCATCCCCCCGCGCGCCAACTATGAGGCGCCGCTCCCCGATTGATGGACAGAGACGACAAGCTCACACATTTGGATCGCGACGGCCAGGCCCGGATGGTCGACGTCGGCGAAAAAAACAAGACGACGCGGCAAGCCCGCGCGCGTGCGACGCTTCGAATGAAGCCCGAGACGCGCCGCGTGCTGTTGGCCGGTGAGGTGCCCAAGGGCGACGCGTTGGCGACGGCGCGCATCGCGGGGATCCAAGCGGCGAAGCGAACCTCCGATCTGATCCCGCTCTGTCATCCTCTGGCGATTACGGGTTGCGACGTTGCGTTCGAACCGGCCGACGATGATCAGCGATTCATCATCGAGGCGTCGGTGCGCTGCGCCGATCGCACCGGCGTCGAGATGGAGGCGCTCACGGCGGCAACGGTCGCCGCGCTGACCATCTACGACATGCTGAAAGCGATCGATCGCGGCATGGCGATCGAGGAAGTGGTCTTACTCGAGAAGCAAGGTGGCCGCAGCGGCCACTATCGGCGCTCAGGCTAGTCTCGACGAACGACGCGTCGAAGCGCGTGCCAGTCGTCGTGGGTCAGCTCGCGTGTGACGATCAAGACGAGCACCGAGCTCGTGAACCCGACAGCCAGCGCGACGAGCGCCATCACGGGTGAATCATGCGGAAGCGCGGACGCGGCGGCGTACCCGGCTGCTGCCGCAAGCGCGGCTCGGATCCAAGTGGCCACCGGGATGAATACGCCGAACGATTTGTAGATCACCGAAGCCGAAAGCACCAGGGCGACGACCATTCCGATCGCCGTCCCGGTGGCTGCCGCTTCGAGCATTTGCTCCCCGAGTCCGGCGCGCATCACGAGGACCCTGTTGGCGATGACCACGACCAGCAACGACACGCCGGCGATGATCGCCGCAGCAGTGGGCTTGCCCGCGCCGCTGATCGCCGTCGCCGCAACGGCGAAGAGGGAGAACGCCGCGACGCCAAAGACCAGAATCGAGAGCGCGGGCGCTCCGGCGAGGTATTCGGCCGGGTATGCGAGCTGCATCACGCCATGCGCCGCCCCTGAAGTGGGCGCTGCGACCACCAAGAGGAGTAGCAGCGACAGTCGCATGGCGTGCTGAATCGTCGATCGCGTGCCCTCTGCATTCCCGATGCTCGTCGCTTTGCTGATCATCGGAAACACGACGAAGGTCAGCGAGATGATCAATTGATAGGGCACGAACGCGAAGGTCTGCGCGGCGCGGTAGTACCCGACGTATTGATTGGCGAGGTCAACGGCCGCCTGGCTGGTTGCCGCGCTGGCAAGTGCGAGTTCGGTGGCGGACCGCTTCAGAACCTGCAGATCGATCATCAAGATACCGTTGAGGCAGATCTGATAGGTCCAGATCGGGGCCATGAAACCGAGCCAGCGCCGCCGCCGGATCTTTTCTCCGTGCGTTCCACGCGTGCCGAAACCCACCCAAATCAGGCTGATCGACAAAATGGTGGCCGCCGCCGTTGCGAAACCCGCTACGGCACCGATCGCCCCCAATCCGAGAGCGGCGCCGCCGAGGATGCCGACCGTGCGAAGCGTCGAGAAGGTGACGTCGAGGCGGGCCTGCTGGCCAAACAAATGCTTGCCGTTGAGGCTGCCAACGACGGCCGCGTACAGGGCGTACGCAAAGACCACGACGGACGCGACGCGGACCAGGCGTGTGAGCTGCGCGTCCAGGAGTAGGCGCGCGATTACCGGTGCGAACAGGAAGAGCCCCAAAGCGAGCGTTCCCCCTACGAGCGCTTGAATTCGGAGCCCCTGCCGCAGCGTCACCGCGGCCCGGGCCTCGTCTTCGCTGACGAACTTCGACACCGATTGGATCGTCGCGACAATCAACACGTTGGTGAGAATCGCAACGCCGCTCATCGTGGCCGAGTAGAGTCCGAACTCCTTGGCCTCTCCGAAGATCCTCGGGAGCAGCAGCTGGACCGCGTAGCCGTTGACGATGAAGAAGACCTTGGCGCCGGCGATCGACACCAAGCCCCGCCCAGCCCGGCGCGCGTCTTCGGAGGAATTCACCGGGGCCGGTTGTGCCGCCCCAGGAGGCTATGGTCAAGGGTTGACTTGGATCTGCGCATGACGCCAACTACGCCCCAGTGAAGTTGATGTTCTTCCAGTCGAGGCGGGGGGCCTACGGCCGCTTGATCTCGGCCGCCGGCGCCCTGGCAGCCGTGGTGCTCGTTGGAGCCACCGCGTATTTCGCAGTCGGCGAGGGCAGGTGGTCGTGGTTCGACTGCTTCTACATGACCATCATCACACTCTCGACGGTCGGGTTTGCCGAAACGCTCGAGGGCATGAACGAGATGCCCGAGGCCCGCGCGGTGACGGTCACCTTGATCATCCTCGGCAGCGGCATACTGCTTTATTTCATTTCTAGTCTCACTGCTTTGATCGTAGAAGGTGATCTGCAGGGGATTCTGAGGCGTCGGAGTATGGAACGCGCAATCAGCAAGCTGGACAAGCACGTCATTGTCTGCGGCATTGGCACCACGGGGCGGCACATCGCAACCGAGCTCAGCGCCGTGGGGGTTCCCTTCGTGGTCGTCGACACCGACCGCGACAGGCTCGAGGAGCTGAGCGAGGAGTTCAACGACAGCCTGCTCTACGTCATCGGCGATGCGACCGACGACCACGTCCTAGAGCTGGCCGGCATCGATCGCGCCCGTGGCGTGATTTCAGCCCTCAACGACGACAAAGCCAACCTTTTCGTCACGATCAGCGCGCGCGCCCTCAACCCCAGCGCTCGCATCGTGGCCAAGTCGATCGAGCCGTCCACCGAGGCCAAGCTCCGCCGGGCTGGCGCCGACTCCGTGGTCGCGCCGAACTACATCGGGGGTGTGCGACTGTTCAGCGAGATGGTCAGCCCCAAGGCCGCCGCTTTCCTCGACCGGATCGTTCAATTCGGGAGTGGCATCAGCGTGGGCCTCGAGGCGATCGATATTCCCGTCGAGAGCGCGTTCGTCGGTCAACGTCTCGCCGAGACCGACATCCGCGAGGCGGGGGCGTTGGTCGTAGCCGTCCACCGGGCCGACGGAGACTACGTTTACAACCCGGGCAGCGAGCATGTGCTCGAGGCCGGGGACTCGCTGATCGTGCTGGCGGACTCCGAAGACATCGCCACGCTCAGGGATACCGTCTCCGGCTGAGCAGCGCGGTTTCGCCCCGTTTCCGGTCCTGGATCTGGCCCCCGATTTCGGCGCCCTGAGGACCTTGACGACCTCATACGCATGGTTAGGTTGCCTCAACTCCGACGGCAGCTCGGAGGCAAAAGGAGATAGGAAAACATGGGAAAAATTATCGGCATCGACCTCGGGACGACCAACTCTGTCGTCGCGGTGATGGAGGGCAAGGACCCGAAGGTCATCGTTAATGAGGAGGGTGACCGGATTACACCGTCGGTAGTGGCATGGGACGACCAGGGCGAGGTCCTCGTCGGCCAAATCGCCAAGCGGCAGTCCATCACCAACCCCGAAGGCACCGTCTCTTCGACCAAGCGTTTCATGGGCCACCGTTACGACGAGCTCGGCGACGACGCCACGCGCATGCCCTACCACGTCATCGAGCGTGAAAATGGCGACGCAGGTTTCGAGGTTCGAGGCAAGAAGCTTTCACCGCCCGAGGTTTCCGCCCAGGTGCTCCGCAAGCTGAAGAAGGCTGCCGAGAACTATTTAGGCGAGCCCGTGACCGAAGCGGTCATCACCGTACCGGCGTACTTCAACGATTCCCAGCGTCAGGCTACCAAGGACGCCGGCAAGATCGCCGGGCTCGATGTGAAGCGAATCGTCAATGAGCCGACCGCAGCCGCGCTGGCGTATGGCCTCGACAAGACCGAGGACCATCTCATCGCCGTCTACGACTTCGGCGGCGGCACGTTCGACGTCTCGATCCTCGAAGTGGGCGACAAGGTCGTCGACGTCGTGAGCACCAACGGTGACACGCACCTCGGCGGCGACGATATCGACCAGCGCATCATCGAGTACCTCGTGTCCGAGTTCAAAAAGGACACCGGCATCGACGTGGGTGGGGACAAGATGGTTCTGCAGCGCCTCAAGGACGCCGCGGAGAAGGCCAAGATCGAGCTCAGCACGAAGCTAGAGACTACGGTCAACCTGCCGTTCCTTACGGCCGACGCCGCTGGCCCGAAGCACCTCAACATCCGGCTCACCCGCGCCAAGCTCGAGTCGATGATCGACGACTTGGTGCAGCGCACCCTCGAGCCCTGCAAGAAGGCACTCTCCGATGCCGGCAAGACGGCCGCGGACATCTCCGAAATCGTGTTGGTCGGTGGATCGACCCGTATGCCCGTCGTGCAGGAGATGGTGAGCAAGTTCTTCGGCAAGGAGCCCCACAAGGGCGTCAACCCGGACGAGGTCGTCGCGCTCGGCGCGGCGGTTCAGGCGGGCGTGCTCTCGGGCGACGTGCAGGACATGGTCTTGCTGGACGTCACGCCGCTCAGCTTGGGCGTCGAGACGCTCGGTGGCGTCATGACCGCGCTCATCCCGCGGAACACCACCATACCGACACGTAAGGAAGAGGTGTTCTCGACCGCGGAGGACAGCCAGACGAAGGTCGAGATTCATGTCCTTCAAGGCGAGCGCGCCGAGGCGAGCAGCAACCGCACGTTGGGGCGCTTTCACCTCGAAGGCATCATGCCTGCGCCGCGTGGCATCCCGAAGATCAAGGTCATCTTCGACATCGACGCCAACGGCATTCTGTCGGTGACGGCCAAGGACGAGGCGACCGGCAAGGACCAGAAGGTCACGATCACCTCGAACAGTGGTCTTTCCGACGACGAGATCGACAACATGGTGCAGGATGCGGCGTCCCACGAGGAAGAGGACAGCAAGCGCCGCGAGGAAGTCGAGGCCCGCAACAAGGCGGATCAGCTCGCCTACGGTGTCGAGAAGGCGCTCGAAGAGGTCAAAGACAAGCTTCCCGCTGACAAGGTTGCCGACGTCGAGGGCAAGGTGAAGTCGCTCCGCGATGCCATCGAAGCCAACGACAGCGCCGCGATGGCTTCTCACAGTGAGGCCCTCGAGGCGGCGATGAAGGAAATCGCCGAGGCTGCTTACAGCGCCGCTGCGACGGCCGCCGCCGACGGCTCCGGTGAAGAGGCCGCAGGAGCCGGTGCCGGGGAGCCGGGTAAAGGCGACGACGACGTCATTGATGCCGAGTTCGAAGAAGGCGACTAACTCCGGTCTGACGCCCCTGAACAGCCCCGCCCGGCCTAGCGCCGCGCGGGGTTTTTCATTGTGCTTGCCACAATCCGTCCAACCTCTATGTAATGGCGAGAGCCGCCCGAAATCGGGGGCTCCATCACTATGCCTGCACTCGATATTCCCTTCTTTGGCACACTCGTGTTGTGCCTAATTCTCATCAGCGCCTCGTACACAATGGCGATAGCGATCGGCGCAGGTCAGGGGCGGCCACAGCTGCTCCCTTCGGCACGCTGGGGAACGTACGCGACCTGCGCGTTGGTCCTCGTTGCGGTCTGTGTCCTGGCCTACGCGTTCCAGGTCCACGACTTCCGCATTCGCTACGTCGCTCGCTACAGCGATCGGTCGATGCCCTGGTGGTACCTGATCTCGTCGCTTTGGGGCGGTCAGGACGGCTCCCTCCTGTGGTGGGCGTTCCTGCTGTCCGGTTACACCTTCTTCGCGACGCGATGGCTTCGCGGCCGGCACACCGAGCTACAGCCGTGGATCTTCGCCACCTTGATGAGCATCCTGATCTTTTTCGTGATCTTAATGCTCTTCGCGGCCAACCCCTTCGCCACATACATTCGGACGACCCCCGGCGACGGCGAAGGTCTCAACCCACTGCTTCAGAACTACTGGATGGCCATCCATCCGCCGAGCCTCTACATGGGATTCGTCGGCTGGTCGGTGCCCTTCGCGATCTTGATTGCGGCCCTCATCACGGGGCGCCTGGGCAACGAGTGGGTTCGCGCGGCGCGTCTTTGGTCGATGATCGCCTGGACGTTCTTGTCGCTTGGCCTGCTACTCGGCTGCCTCTGGTCGTACGAAGAGCTCGGCTGGGGCGGCTATTGGGCCTGGGATCCGGTTGAAAACGCCTCGTTCCTGCCCTGGCTGGTGGGCACCGCCTATTTGCACTCCGTCCTGATTCAGGAGCGGCGGCACATGATGAGGGTGTGGAACGTCTTTCTCCTGGCGCTGACGTTCTTCCTCACCATTTTCGGCACGTTCCTCACCCGCTCGGGCCTCATCGCGAGCGTGCACTCCTTCGCCCGATCGGACATCGGGCAGTACTTCGTTTGGTACATGGCCTTTCTGATCATCGGCATCGCAGCCTTGATAATTTGGAGGCTTCCCAAGCTCAAGGCCGAGAACGAAATCGAGTCGCTCATGAGCCGCGAGTTCGCTTTCCTGCTCAACAACTGGGTGTTGCTGGGCATGATGATGTTCGTTCTAATTGCGACGACGTTTCCCTTGCTCAGCCAGTGGATTCGGGGCGAGGAGGTAACCGTCGGCCCTGGCTTCTACAACAAGTGGATGGCGCCGATTGGCATCGTGCTCCTGTTCCTAGCGGGGCTCGGGCCGCTGATCGCGTGGCGTAAAGCGACAGGGTCCAAGCTGCTCCGCGCAATGGCCTTCCCCATTGGTGTAGGCGTGTCCGTCGCGGTGTTGCAGTCTCTCTTCGGGGCTCGCCTCGGGTACCCACCCCTCGTCGAGCCCACCGAGATCTACGACACGACGACCGGCACCGTGCTCGCTTGGATCTCCGCCGTGGCGCCCCTCGTGTCGTTTGCCACCTGCGCCTTCGTGCTTGCGAGCGTCGGCCAGGAATTCTGGCGCGGGATGCGGGTTCGCATGCGGAAGGGCGAGAACGCGGCTACCGCCCTCCTTAGGCTCACGTCCAAGGGCCGCCGTCGCTATGGCGGGTACATCGTTCATGTCGGCGTCGTGTTCATGTACATCGGCTTCACCGGTGCGGCGTACGATACCGAGAAAGAGAGCGCGCTTCGCCCTGGCGAAACGATGTCGATCGGCCAGTACACGGTGCGCTACGATCAGCCCCGCATGGAGGCCGACCCGAACAAGAGGATGATCTTCACGGACATGACGCTCCTGGACGACTCGGGGAATGAAGACGGCCGGGTCGCCCCAGCCAAGTTCATCTATCGAACACACCCGCAGATGCCGACGACCGAAGTGGCGATTCGTAGCCGTCCCGCAGAAGACGTCTACGTGATCATGAGCACCGTCGATCCTTCGACGCGCCGCGGAACGTTCCGGGTGATCATTCGGCCGCTGGTCGCATGGATTTGGTTCGGCGGCATCGTGCTGCTGCTCGGAGCCATTATAGGTATGTGGCCCACCGGACGTGAGCTGCTTCGCGAAGAGGTGGCGCGACCCAAGCGCCTTCGCTTCTCGCCGGCCACAGCCGTGGTCGCCGTGGCGATCGTGGTCGCGACGATGATGGCGTGGGCAGGCGTCGCCTCCGCGCAAAACGACAGTAGCAGCTCGCTTCACGCCGGTTCGGTCGTCATCAACGACCCGGTCGAGCGGCAACTCTTTGGACGCCTACTGTGCCAGTGCGGCGATTGCGCGCGACTGCCGCTCGACACCTGCGCATGCGGTTGGGCCGATGACAAACGCGTGGAGATTCGCGAGGCGCTCGCCGCGGGCGAAAAGCCGACGAAGATCCAGGAGTCGTATCGGGCGCAATACGGGGCAAAGGCGCTTGCGATTCCATCGGATAAGGGCTTGGATCGCGCGCTTTGGGCAGTCCCGCTGGCGTCCATGGTCTTCGCCGTTGGCTTCATCGTCCTCATGGGGCGCCGATGGCAGCGACGCGGAGTCGAGGCGCACACCGCGGCGACAGCTGCATCCGGCACGGCTCAGCTGGAATACGACTCACGCCTCGACGAAGAGCTCGATCGCCTGGAGGAAAGCTGATGGCTGATTCCCTCCCCTGGTTGTTCATCATCGTGGCGTCTGTGGCCATGGTCGCGGGCCTAGCCAGCCTCTGGCTCAGCTTGAGCCTGGCGCTTTCGGACGAAGTCTTGGGCGGCGCGCGCGCGCAGCTCATTAGCGAAGCGCGCCGAGCGTTGATCGGCGAAAAGGAAGCGCTGCTTCAGGAGATCCGCGACGTTTCGTTCGAGCACGATGCGGACAAGATTTCAGACGCCGACTTCGAAGAACTCAACGAGAAGCTCCGCGCACAGGCCCGGCAGGTTCTTCACGCGCTCGACGCCGGCGCCGAGTCCTTTCGGGATGAAGCCGAGGCCCAGATCGCCGAACGGCTTGCGGAAGAGTCCTAATGCGTATCGCGGTTCTCATTGGCCTCCTCGTGTGGGCCCCATCGATTGCATCGGCGCAACAGGACCAAGCGGTGGTCAACCGTGTTATCGGCAACGTGCCCGATCTCGTGACCTCGGTCGTCGACGCCGAGCTCCCTCAGGGGACCATCGAGGTCGAAGTCGTCGACGCCGCCGGAGCGGTGGTGCCGAAGCAAGCTGTGCGCCTTGGCATCATGGAGCAGTCCGGCGGGCGTGACAGCAAGGCGTGCGTCACCGGCGACACCGGCACTTGTTCCTTCAAGGACCTGCTGACCGACTCCAAGCACTCCTACCGAGTGAATGTTCCGTACGATGGCGCGCGGTACAGCTCGACTCCCTTTCGGCTCGATGAAGCGAAGGGCCAGCGGGTCCGTGTGGTCCGCTTGCCGACGACGACGGACAATCGGCGCGTCTTCCAAGTGCTCGGGCGTACGATGATCGAGTTCCGGGACGAACGGGCCCACATCCAGCAGGAAGCGCGGCTGACGAACCTCGGCGACTCAACCTACGTGTTTCCCGAAGGAGGGATGACGATTCGCCTGCCGGACGGCTTCAAGGCGTTTGATTCGATGGAGGTCATGACCGACCAGCGGCTCGCCGTCACCGATGACGGCCTCGAGCTCAGCGGCTCGATCCCTCCCGGGCGGGTCGACCTGATGTGGACTTACGACATTCCGGCCAGTGGCACCTCGATCTTGATGGAGCAGCCCGTGCCTTTCGCCACGATGGAGTACCAGGTCATCAGCGATTACGTTGACGGCATGTCCATGGAGGTCGAGGGCTTTCAGGTGGCGCGGGTGCATGAGGGTGGCGATCGGCGCTTCCTGGTTGCTGGCATGATGCGGCGCCCTGGCGACGCGCCCGTCGATCGCCTCCGTATTCACATTCGGGGCATTCCGGGGGGTGGCCCGTTGCCCTATCTGGCCGCTGCGGTTGCCGCGATCTTCGTGTTCCTCGGGATCTGGCTCCTTTTTCGCCCTCTGGATCAGACCGCGATTCTGGCCCAGGTGCGCGACGATCGCCGTGCAGAGCTGCTAGATGAGATCGCCTCGCTGGAGGGCCAACACCGGGCCGAAGCGATTGGCCCTACTTTTTTCGAGCACCGTCGGCGGGAATTGACCGATGAGCTAGCAATCGTGCTTCGCATGCAGAGCGAGGCCAGCGGCCATTGACTCGGTCATTGATCCCGGGTGCAAGGCCGCGTATGTTCGGCGCCGCCGAGCGCGGCTAGGAGAAGAGGGGAGCCATGGCAGAAGGCCTGAATCGTGTGATGCTCATCGGGAACTTGGGTGCAGACCCGGAGCTCAAATACACCCAGAACGGCCAAGGCGTGTTGCGCCTTCGCTTGGCAACGACCGAGTCCTACATGAACCGCGCAGGCGAGCGTCAACAGCGCACGGACTGGCACACGGTCATCGTTTGGGGCAAGCGCGGCGAAGCCCTCAACAACATCCTTTCCAAAGGCCGCAGCATCTGCGCCGAGGGCCGTATCCAGTACCGCCAATGGGAAGACAAAGACGGGAACAAGCGCAACTCGACCGAAATCGTCGCAACGAACATCGTCCTCCTAGGTAGCGGCCGTGGCCGCGATTCCGGAGCGCCCGGTGACTTCGGCGACGGCGGCGGCGACGGCGGCGGCGGCGGCGGCGGCGGCGGTGGTGGAGGCGGCAGCGGTGGTGGAGGCGGCAGCGCTCCCCCAGCCGACGACTTCGGCGACGACGATATTCCTTTTTGAGGCGGGGATGAGGCTGGCTCCCGTCGCGGAGGGCCCGATCCGTGGCGCGATCCTGCGTCACCGGACGCCTTCGGCGGCAGTTTGTCCCGCCCCACCGCCCCCACACTATCGCCTACCTCGACGTAGCCTGTGGCTACGGTTGTTGGATCGGGGGCGGGGCGTCGGCCTGCTCGGCGTGTTCGCCGGCGAGGGCCGCTTCTAGTGCGGCCTTCTCGGCTCGCTGCTGTTCTTTGGCTTCGCGGGAGAGCCGTGCCTTTTCCGAGATGTAGGCCGCGGCTGCTGCGACGACGACAGCGACCTCCAGCGCGAGGGCTATGCCGCTGTACGGGTCTGGCTTGGCGCCCTGGACCAGCGCTAGGATC
>JAFDFW010000164.1 GCA_019309605.1 Deltaproteobacteria bacterium
GGCAACGTCGGGGACCTCGAGTGGCCCCCGGACGCGACGGTGCACTTCGACGACCACGGCATCTTCAACGCCGATTGCGCCACGGATGAAGATTGCGCGATGGCGCTCGGCTACTACCATGCCGCCGAACGCTTCGTGCAGATGGACATCCGCCGACGGTTTTCGACGGGCCGCCTGGCCGACATTCTGATCCCCTGGCCGCTATTCATAGACGACTTCGCCGACATCCGCGCCGGCTTCTCCAACCGAGAAGGAGGACCACTCGAAGAGCAGCTGGTCCAGGAGGCCTCTCCAAAGACGCTCGCCCTATTTCAGGCCTACAGCGCGGGCGTCAACAAGTGGCTCGAAGAGCTCAAGGCTGGCGATCCCAACGCGGTCTTCCCGCGGGAGTTCGAGAGCCTGTTCTTCGATTACGATCCGCAAGACGTTCCCGAATGGACGCCACAAGACTGCATGGCTTCGATCATCGCGTTGGTCGACAGCCTCACGAACCACGAGACCGACATCGTCAACGCAGGAAAGGCGCGCGCGGCCATTGGCGACGATGCGAAGTTCGCCGATCTCTGGGCTCGAGGGCCGCTCTTGGAGTCTTCGATTCTGCCTTCCGATTGGGCGCCGCCCAGCCCCTCGGGCGCCGACGCGGCCTCGAAGCTCGCGATGTGCGGGCCCGACCGGCCCTTGAACCCAGCCGCTTCGCTTGGCCGAGCGGCCGACATGCTGGAAGGCGTCGATGAGCTTCGGCAGATGTTGATTGGCGCAGGTGTGCTCGGCGAAGACGTCGGATCCAACAACTGGGTTGTCTCGGGCTCCCGAAGCACCAGCGGCAATGCCCTTCTGGCAAACGATCCCCACCTCGGCATGACGCAACCGGCCACCTGGTATCTCGCGCACATGGACGCGAAGACCAACGGGGACGGCGAGTACCACAGCGCCGGCGCCACGTTTGCGGGCCTGCCGTGGGTCCTCATCGGACAAAACGAGGACATCGCGTGGGGCATGACGACGACAAACATGGACTTCACGGACGTCTACATCGAGGAAGTCGTTCGCGATGATGAGGGAAATGCCACGGGAGTCATGTTCGAGGGCAATGAAGTCGACTTTCTCCGTGTCCCCTGGAGTGCCGCGCTCAGCGATGGGACGACCTACGATTTCTGCGACGGAGACGGCTGCGAGGGGCCGCCCCTACTTTTCGTTCCGCATCACGGACCGGTTCGCGACATCTCGTTGACCGAGCCTGAGAACCCCGAGGACGACGTCGCGCTCACACTTCGGTGGACGGGACAAGAGATCAGCAGCGACATCAACTTCCTCACCGAACTCAATCGCGCGACCACGGTGGAGGAGGCACGAACGGCGCTCGAGCTGATCACGACGGTCGGCCAGAACATCGTTGTCGTCGATACCGCCGGGAGCATCGGCTGGTTCCCCTACAACCAGCTCCCCAAGCGAACGTGGGCGACCGGGCTTGACGGCGCGGCTCCTTCGTGGCTGCCGCTCGACGGTCGCAACGGCGACTACGAGTGGGACGAATACTTCGAGCTCGTGGAGCTTCCCCAAGCCATGGATCCGCCTCAGGGCTACATCGCAACGGCAAACAACGACATGACCGGAGCGCTTCTCGATGGCGATCCGACGACGCTGCCGAGCGGCGCCAGCCATCCCCCATATCAGGTCTCGGCCGCCTCGGGATACCGATTCCGGCGCATCGTCGATTTGATCGAGGGCATCGACGATCAGCACACCACCGCCACGATGGACCAGATCATCAGCGACGTGTACTCGCTCATCGGCGAGGCCATGGCGCCGAAGATGATCGAGATCGCCGAGGACCCGCAGACCCTGCCAGGCCTCAACGGCCTCAAGGTGATCGACGCGCTCAAATCTTGGAACTACGAGTGCCCGACCGGCCTCGTCGGCCCGATGTGGGACACGGATTTGGTGGACGATTCCGACGAGCTTCTTGCGTCGGCTGGATGCGCGGCGTTCCACGTTCTTCTCGACGAGCTCCGATTCCGGATCGAGCAAAACGAGTTCGCGGCGAGCTATTACGACAGCGATGCGCGCACGCCGAGTGCGGCCGTGTACTTCTCGATCGTGGATCCGACGAAGCTTGCCCCGGAGAACAAGGAGATCTTCTGGGACGACCCCGGAACGATGGAGATCGAGGATAAGTTCCAGGTCATGGGCGAGTCGCTGGTCGTGGTGGGCGATTTCCTCAACGACTGGCTCGGGAATGACGAGACGCAATGGGCGTGGGGGCGTCTCCACGGTCTGCGTCTGCTTTCCGACGTCGGCGCTCTCCTCGGCGACCGCAGCTACGACAATCCTGCAAACGACGACCCGCTCTTTGCGAACGACGGCGGTCTCTACACGGTGGACGTGGCCTATCCGACGCCGACGACCTGTTTGAATGACGATTCGAGTTGCGAGCCCTTCGTTCAGACGTGGGGCGCCTCGATGCGCTTCGTGTGTGAAGCGCTGCCGGCGGGCCCGTCTTGCACCATTCAGCTCCCCGGCGGTCAGTCGGGCGACATCAACTCGCCCAACTATGAAGATCTGCTTTTCCCCTACCTGCGCAACGAATCGATGCCGCTGGTGTTCGACATCGAAGTCGCCGCGGCCAACGCGGCCCGGACCGTCACGTTCGAGTAGCGTGCGGGTGTGACACCCCGGCCGCGAGATACTCCCGTCGCAGGACGGGGGCGGTCTTCCCGGCGCCGTCTTCGGTCCAGCCCGGCGGCATGACGAGATAGCCAAAGCGCCCTCGCCACGTCTCGGCGTTCCATGCGTCCCTCAGCATCGAGCGCCATTCATGGAAGGCGATTCGCACCGGGTTATAGGTGTGGATGTTCTTGGTGAGCCCGTAGTCGAGCGTCTCGCCCTCGGGCTCGAACGTGCCGAACATCTTGTCCCAGATGATGAAGATGCCCGCGTGGTTGCGGTCCAGATAGATCGGATTGCGTCCGTGATGGACCCGGTGATGTGAAGGCGTGTTGAAGACGACGCCGAACCAGCCGAGCTTGCCAATGAGCTCGGTGTGGAGCCAGTACTGGTAGAGCAGGCTGATCGACTTCTGGATGAGGATCATCTCCACGGGAAAGCCGAGCAGAGGCAGTGGAATCCAGAAGATGAATCCAGTGAAGGGAGTGGTCCACGACTGCCGGAGGGCCGTGGAGAAATTGTAACGCGTGCTCGAGTGGTGGTTGATGTGCGCAGCCCAGAGTGTGCGCACCTCGTGATGAAGTCGGTGAAACCAGTAGTAACAAAAGTCTTCCGCGAAGAGCAGGAGCACCCACGACCACCACACCACCGGAATGTCGAACAGCCGAAATTGATACAGCCACGCCAGCCCGGCGAAGGGCAGAAGCGCGAGGACCGTATTGATGGCCAAGAAGCCGAGGCCCATCGTGACGCTCGCCACCGAATCCTTGGCCGTGAAACCGGCCAGCTTCGTGTCGGCGCCTTCCTTTTGCTCCCTTCGGTGCACGAGCCAGTGCTCGAGCAAGAGCGTTCCCAGGAAGAAAGGAATCGCGTAGTAGATCAGCCCCATAGGCAAAAATCTACGATCAAGTCGCGGACCCTACAAGCGCGTCGCCGTGTCGCGCTGAATGGCTGCGCGCCATGCCGAAAGCACCTGCGCGGCTTCCAGCATCGCGTTGTCCGACACACCTGCTTGGACGCGGGACAGTGTGTCGAGCTCCTCAGCGCGTATGTTCTGAATCAGCGCACGGCCCTTGTCTGTCAGCGCAATCATCGTGGACCGCTTGTGGGCTGGGTTTTCTTTCCGCTCGACAAAGCCTCGCCCGCGGAGTGCATCGACTTGCTGTTGGATATGCTGCCGCGACACCCCGCGCGCCCGGGCCATGCTGGGCACGGTCGCAGGCCCTCCTAACAGGATGAGCTCGAGCACCCCGCGCATGGCGGCCGTCATGCCAAGCGGGGCATGCAGAATCTCCGACCATTGCTTCAAGGCATGAAACAGGAGTCGAGTCTCCCCAAAAAGCCCTTGAGGCAGCATGACAAGGAAACTGTCATAATGACCTAAGATAGTCAAATAACGAAAACAAGGCTTTGGGTGACTTGCCTGTCGCCTGTTTCCCTCCGTGCTAAAGAAAGGATTCTTGGCTCTTGGGGCTGCGATGGAGGGATTTATGAGAGTTTGGCTTGTATTGAGTTTTTGCCTGTGCACGGTCGTGGCGTGCGACAGCTCGAGCTCGGATCCCGGTAGCGAAACCGACCAGGCGCTACGACGCTTGATCCAGGCAAACGACCTGACGGGCGATCCCGCCGGCGGACTCGAGGTTCCGAGTATCGATGACCCCGTCGCGGTGTTGGGCCGTCAGCTTTTCTTCAGTAAGAGCCTCGGGGGCGATCAGGATTCAGCATGCGTGTCGTGCCACCATCCGGCGCTCGGCGGGGGTGATGGGCTTGCCCTATCGATCGGCGTCGGCGCCGACGAACCTGATCTGCTTGGGCCCGGTCGCACCCACCCGGATGGCGACTTCACTGTCCCGCGCAACGCGCCGACCACCTTCAATCTCGCGCTTTGGAAAAAGGGGTTGTTCTGGGACTCGCGTGTCGAGAACCTCGAAGATGGTGGCATCCGAACTCCCGATAGCGACTACGGAACCGCCGACGCAGACGCGGGCGACACCATTTCCGCGGCGCAGTCGCGTTTCCCCGTCACGTCGCCAGAAGAGATGCGCGGGTTTGAGTTTGTGCTCGACGGCACCAACGCCGAGCTTCGGACAGCTCTCGAAAGTCGGCTGACGGACGATGGCCGTTGGGCCCCCGAGTTCGAGGCAGTGTTCGGTTCACCGGAGATCACCTACGGGCGCATCGCCGAAGCGATGGGCGCCTACGAAGATTCCCAGGTGTTTACCGACACGCCTTGGCGCGCCTACGTTCGAGGCGACCACGATGCCATTGGTGAGCCGGCGAAGCGCGGCGCACTCCTGTTTTTCGGGCTCATCGAAGATGGCGGCACCCACTGCGCAGAGTGCCACGCGGGGGACTTCTTCACCGATGAGGACTTTCACTCGGTCGGCGCACCGCAGATCGGCAGAGGAAAAGGCGACGGACTCAGAGGCACCAACGACTATGGACGCGCGCGAGAAACAGCCGACCGCAACGAGCGCTTCTCCTTCCGGACGCCAACTCTCACGAACGTCTCGGCGACGAGTCCGTACTTGCACTCGGGCGCGTACGACAACCTCGCTGATGTCGTTCGCCATCACTTGGATCCGCAGGCGGCCCTCAAGCGCTTCGATCCCGCGAGCGTCCCACTCGCTGCATCGGAGGATTTCGACCAAAACACGCAGGAGATGCTCGACTTCCTCCAAGTCTCCGGCGAGGCGATCGAGTTCTTTGAAACTCCGTTCGTCTACACCGACGAGCAAATCGAAGACCTCGTGGCCTTCCTAGAGACGCTCACCGACCCGTGCGTTCTCGACCGCGCGTGCCTCACCCCCTGGATAGCCGATCCGGCGACCGATGACGTAGATGAGCAC
>JAFDFW010000850.1 GCA_019309605.1 Deltaproteobacteria bacterium
AAGAGCGCAATGAGGGTCGCAATCGCGAGGAGCGTGACAAGCCGTTGCTCCAACAGCCAGAAGATCAACGGCAGACCCTGGCTCGCGCCCTTCTCCGCGTGGTTGGACGCTGATCGGGCCGCGTCCTGAGAAACGCCGCCTTGATCCGGCATGGTGGGTGCCGCGTCTGGTGTGGCGGGTGCAGTAGTCACGTTATCGCCTGTGGTGGCTCATCGACGGCCCCTGTCAACCGGAGCAGATAGCGAGTTCAAAAGCCCTGTCTACGCCGTGAGCCACGCGACATAACGATTAGTACGGCGCAATTGGGCCCTCAACATGAGCCCGACGGGCTAAGTGGCTTCACCGACTCTGGCGCATCCGGCGCGAAGCGTTCGAGCCATCCGGACATCCGGCGGCCGTAGACCAGCTCCTTGGGCAGGTCCTCGCCTTCTACCCGTTCGAGAACTGGGTCTTCGGCGTTGGCGTCATCGAACCCTCGAATCGCATCGTCGAACCGGGACACGCCCCCATCCTAACAAATTGGGACGGCGGCTGGCATGGAGCGTATAAGTGAGGCGAGCAGCATAGGAGGGTCCCATGTCGACGCCGCCTCGACTGCTAGGCCTGCGCGCCCTTCGCCTCGCTACGGGCACCGCTGCAGATCGACGTGACCGACGAACCGCCGAAGATCATGTGAATCCCAGCAAGGGTCCCGACCGCCCACATTCCGGACATCGGGAACTGGCGCCAAATCATGATGCCGAGCGCGAGTGCGGCAACGCCGCTGAACAAGGTCCAACCCCATCCCTTGATCGGTCGTAGCCGAAACGCCCAGATGATCTCGAAGACGCCATGGACAAAGAAATACACGGCGAGGACGAGCGTGAGTGTCGCGAGCGCCATTCCTGGGCGCGACACCATGTAACCACCGATGACGATCGAGAGCACCCCCAAGACAAAAACCAGGAGACCCACACCGAAGGACCCGAGTCGGAATGCCAAGAAGAGCCTCGACACGCCAGACGCGATCAAGAGCACGCCCACCGCGATCGCCACGGAGAGTCCCGCAATGAAGGGCGACAGCAGCGCGAGCACACCCGCGATCGCAATGGCGATCCCGGCCGCCATGCCGAACCCGGCGTGTCGCTTGATCGTCCCGAGCACTTCCTGATCTACTTCTTGAACCCCGTTGCTCATCAGTCACCTCCGAGGCGTGCATAGGAACCCACTGCCGACGAGATCACAAGCCCTTCCGCGCACCGTCATTCAACTTGCTACTGAACAGAGGCCGGGCACTCTGCGATCGAGGACAACCAAAGCTAGGCTGGAGCGGACGGGATGTAACCTGTTGCGATGCTCCATGACAGGCGCATCTTAGTTTCGAGCACGATTTGCAGCGACCGCGTTAAGCAGCGGCTGGACATGACCAAGGTCAACAAACGGTGGCTCGACAAGCACAAGAAGGAGCAAGGCCTCAAGTAGGCGAGGTGCATCGATGAAGGCACCGTTGCATAGCCTATTTGGAGTGGGCATGATGCTCGGTGCTGGGCTCACGGGCGGCGTCAAACCCCGAAAACCAGAACACAAAAAGGGGACAGTCCCCTTTTTGAAAGGGTTAAGTGAAATGACTCGATGCAACCGAAGCCCACGACGCAGCACGACGCCGGTGGCGGCCATCGTCCTCATCGCAATGGCTACGTGGTCCTTGGCGGGCTGCAAGCCAACCTCGAAGACGGAGGTCGCCAAGCAGCCCAACATCCTGCTCATCGTGGCCGATGACATGGGGTACTCCGACCTCGGCGCATTCGGTGGAGAGATTGCGACACCGGCTCTCGTCGTGCGGGCCTCGGTACGATGGGGGAGCTCACCACGCCCGAGATGGATGGGATCCCCGGGTACGCCGGGTATCTCAACTTCGAGGTAGCCGCCCTCCCCGAAGTCCTCGAGCGAGCCGGGTACCACACGTACATGGCGGGCAAGTGGCACCTCGGCCTCGACGAGAACACGAGCCCCCATGCGCGAGGCTTTGAAGAGACGTTCGTTCTGCTGCCGGGCGGCGGCAGTCACTGGAACGATCGCAAACCGGTCAGCCCGCCCGAGACGATGGTCTACCAGCGGAACGGGAAGGAAGTCGAATCATTGGCCGACGACTTCTATTCGACCCGGTACTACACGGATCGAATGCTCGAATGGATCGAGCAAGGGCGCGCGGATGACCAGCCCTTTTTCGCCTACCTCTCGTACACCGCGCCTCATGACCCGTTGCATGCGCCCAAGGCGTACATCGACAAGTACAAGGGCAGGTACGATCAAGGTTGGGACTCTCTTCGGCAGGAGAGGCTTCAGGGCTTGAAGAAGCTCGGCATCGTGCCCAATGAAGCGGTCCCCTTTCCCCGATTGCCGACCGTCAAAGCTTGGGACGACATGTCCCCGGAGGAGCGTGAACTCGCTGCGCGCGACATGGAAGTGTATGCGGCGATGGTCGATTACATGGACGAGCAGATAGAGCGGGTGTTCGACTACCTCAAAGAGATCGGCGAGTACGACAACACGATGATCGTCTTCATGTCGGACAACGGCGCCAACGGATCTTTGCCCACGGCGTATCCTGGTCAGACCGAGGAGTACCGGGGGCATCAAGGCGCCGTTGTTGGTCAAGGTGCCGGGCGAGCCTGTGGAGCCTGGCGCCATGAACCACTCGTTCGTTCACGTGCGAGACATCATGCCGACCCTCCTCGACGTCGCGGGCGCCGCGCAGCCTGACGCCATCGACGGTCGCAAGGTTCTACCAATGCAGGGTCAGTCGGTGCTGGACCTCTTCGCGGGGAAGAACGAGACCGCATACGCAGGCGCCAGCAGAGTCGGTTACGAGCTCTTCAGCTTCAAGGGCTTCTTCGATGGGAACTGGAAGATCGTCTGGCTGCCCAAGCCGCTTGGCACCGGCAACTGGGAGCTCTTCGACCTTTCCAAGGATCCCGCGGAGCTCCACGACCTCAGCGCCGAGCAACCGGGCAAGCTCGAAGAAATGGTCGCCCTCTGGAACGAGTACAAGAAGGACAACGGCGTGCTCGACGTTCCCAACCCGGTGAAGTGACCAAGGAGGATCCAAGTATGCAAGGTATCAATAAGACGGTCGCCATGGTCGGTGCTCTCCTGCTCGCAGTCGCGGCCTATGCGTATGGTTGGCACCGAGGCGACAGCGGCCAACAACCGGACCTGGCCACGGACGCGTCGGCGGACGAGGAAGGCCGGAAGACCTACTACCCGAATACCGAGAAGCTCGGGAAGAACGAGATGCGGGTCATCTCCCTGGGGACAGGTATGCCGAACCAGCGGAAGTCGCAGGCGTCAGCGTGCTGGCTGGTAGAGCTCGGATTGGAGATCCCGTACGACTTGGTCAACAAGGTCTTCGTCGGCCACCTCCATTCCGATCACATTGGCGACTTTGCTGCCTGGCACATCGGGGGCTGGGTCGGAGGCCGGCAGCGGGCCCCTCGCATCTGGGGTCCGGACGGGCCGGAGGACCACCCCGAATGGGGGACGAAGCACTTCATCGACCACCAGATCGAATCGTTTTCCTGGGACATCGATGGGCGGTCCGGGCGGTTACCCACGGTGGCCGGGCAGATCGAGGTGAACGAGTTCCCGCATGACGAGTTCTCGATAATCTACGACGAGAACGGTGTGAAGATCTCTGCCTGGCCCGCCGTGCACATCATGGCGGGGCCGGTCAGCTTCTCGCTCGAATGGAAGAACCGCAAGTTCGTCTTCTCGAGCGATACCTTCCCGAACCAATGGTTCATCGAGCACGCGAAGAATGCCGATATCGTGATTCACGAGACCTTCGGCACGATTCGGCAGAACATCGACTTGCAGGGTTGGGATCGCGCCAACTCAGCGCTCGTTTCGGCGCGGGTCCACACGCCGCCCGCGGCGGCCGGCAAGGTGTTCAGCATGGTCGAGCCGCGAATGGCGATCGCATATCACTTCTTCAACGACGAAAACACATGGGAAGACATGTACAACGAGATACGGAGCACCTACGACGGCCCGCTCACGCTAGCGAAGGATCTGCTGGCTTGGAACGTCACCGACGATGAGATCAAGGTTCGCGAGGTGGTCGCCCAAGAGGCGGTCTGGCCCGCGAAATCGCCCTACGGCACCGTCCCGCCCACCGGTGATCGCGAAGAACTCCCAACGTGGCTCGTCGACGGCATCCTACCGTTGGAAGACGTCATGGAGGCCTACTACGAACGCCAAGGCGTCGGCGACCTGTACGAAGAACAGGTTCCGAAGAAGCAGTGAGAAGAACGGCGGCTCAGTCCACGGCGCCCAGCAACACGTGCAACTCCCAAAACGTGAGAAGCCCGACCACGAACGCGGGAAATTTTTTGTTTCGGGCCACCGGGAACTGCCCGTTGAATGTGTGAAATATCATGAAGCCGGCAAGCGCAGCGGTGAGGATATCGATCACCAGGGGATCCGGACGCCGAACGAGGCTCAGGGCATAGCCGGTAGCCACGCCTGCAAGCAGGACCCAGCGTCCCGACTTGACGAAGCGCGCCCCGTATTCCGCTTGCAGATCTAGATCGGTGTCGAGGACATCGAGCGCCAGCGAAAGGGCGAAGACCAAGGTCAGGATGGGCGTCGGCGGAAGCGCAAGGGCGAGCGTGAAAACCAGGAGCCCATCGTAAAGGAAAAACGGGCAGATAGTCCGCACAAAGGCCCAGTCAGGGCGGCGAGCCACGCGACATAACATTTAATACCGCGCAATTGCGCTCCCGAAATGGTTCCAATGGGCTAAGAGACCGGCAAACGAACGCGGTCTGGGTGCCATATTCGCCTCCCAAAGGGCAGAAACGCCGCGACCGAGGCCCAAGCGACGCAACGGTTCAATCGCTCGACCTTCGAGGTCGAGCGCGGTCAACAAGCCCAAGCATCGTCGAGCTCTGGGGGCGCCCGGGCAGGTGCGAACTCGACTGGGTCTGAGGGAAGACCGCTCAACTGCG
>JAFDFW010000010.1 GCA_019309605.1 Deltaproteobacteria bacterium
CCAGTATGACCGTCCACCCCGGAGCGGGCAACCTAGCCGCCTAGCGACCTAGCAAGTACGAAGCGATGCCCGAGGCAATGCCATCGGCGAGCGCCCGGCGATAGTTACGGTGGGTTAGCGCACGCGCCTCAGGCTCGTAGGTCAGAAAAGACGCCTCCAGCAGTACAGAGGGCATCCGGGCGCCCACCAGCACGTAGAACATGGCCTGCCGCACGCCGCGATCCGAAAGCTTCGGGAGAACCGAGCGGCCCCGCTTCAGGGTGTGGCGCTGGATCTTGCCGGCCAGCGTCCGGGAGCCTTTAGCTTGGGTCCGCCGATGGTGCTTCGCGAGCAGGCTCTGGATTCCGGTCACCTCCGCCACCCGCGTTCCGTTCTCTCGTGCGGCGAGTCGCAGCGCCTGCCGGTTGTTTGTCGTGTCGAGCACGAAGGTGGTCACGCCACCTTTTCGGACAGGCTCCGAGCTCGCGTTCAAATGGATCGACACGAACGCGTCTGCTTCCATCGCATTGGCAAGGGCGCACCGTTCTTCGAGCGATAGATCGACGTCAGTCGACCGCGTGAGCATGACGCGCACGCGAGGCATGATCGCACTCAGCCGACTTGCCGTGAGCTCGGCCAAATCGAGCGCCACCTGCGACTCGACGAGGCCGTGTCGCTCATTCGCCGCGCCCGGCTCGCGACCCCCGTGCCCGGGGTCCAGCACGACGAGCGGCCGTCGCTTCTGGCGCAATCGGCTTACGGCGCTGACGTCGACGACAATTCGATACGGGTCCGTGAGATAGAACAGTCGCCCGGTCGCCCCCGGCTGCAGGTCGAGCACGACGCGGGGATTGGGGGTGGCCAGCCGCACCCGCCGCAACCCACCTCGCTCGACGAACTGGGAAACGGGCACGCCGGCGCCCCACTCGACATCTTCGAGCTCGATCGCAATTCGCGCCGGCAGCATGCCATTGGCCGGGAGCTGTTTCTGCCGGAACAGCGGGGCGCCTTCGAAGAGAAGGACCACCCGAGCCCCGGCCGCATCGTCGGTTGCCGCGCCGTACACGTCGATGCGCACCAATTGCGCTTTGTCGCGGTCAGCCTTGGAGGGCTCTGGAAGCTCGGGTAGCGGCTCAGGTAGAGCGCGATCGGGGCTCGGAGACGAGTCACCCTGGCAACTCGCGGCAACCAGAAGCAGCCCGAACAGATAGAGTCTCGATGTGTTCGTCCTGCCCTGAATGCAAGCGTGTTTACGCGACGACCCCACGACCGTCAACGGAGCGCCGCTCGTTGACCCGCCCCAACCGATCGCCTAGCTTCCGCGGCATGGCGGGCCTGACCTATCGCGATGCCGGTGTCGACATCGAAGCCGGCGAGCAACTCGTCGAACGGATCAAACCGCTCGCGCAATCAACTCGATCGGAGCACGTGCTCGGATCGCTCGGCGGCTTCGCTGGCCTCTGTTCGCTGCCGAGCGACATCGAGGACCCGGTGCTCGTCTCCGGAACCGACGGCGTCGGAACCAAGTTGAAGCTGGCCTTCGAGCTTGGCCGCCACGACACCATCGGCATCGACCTCGTGGCAATGTGCATCAACGACATCATCACGGTAGGCGCGCGGCCGTTGTTTTTTCTGGACTACTTCGCGACGTCCAAGCTCGACGTGGACCAAGGCGAGGCCGTCGTGAAAGGCATCGCGGCAGGGTGTCGCCAAGCGGAGTGCGCGCTTCTCGGAGGCGAAACAGCCGAGCTACCAGGCTTCTACGCCTCAGGCGAATACGACTTGGCGGGCTTCGCGGTGGGTGTCGTCAGCCGCAAAGACATCATCGACGGCAAGGCGGCTCGGTTGGGCGACCAAGTGGTCGGGGTCGCGTCCTCCGGGTTGCACTCGAACGGGTTCTCGTTGGCCAGGCGCGCTCTCTTGGGCGGCGATTCGCCGCTCTCGCTCAACGACCCGTTCGCGGCGGGAGGAACCCTTGGCGACGCGCTGCTCCGCCCCACGAAAATCTACGTAAAGGCAGCGCAAGTCGCGCTCGAGCACGGCGTACACGCCATGTGTCACATCACGGGCGGCGGCCTCCCGGAAAACCTCCCCCGGGTCACCCCTGACGGCCTTGGAATCGCCATCGATCTGAGCTCCTGGGCGCCCGGTCCCCTCTTTGCTCTCATCCAGGAACGAGGCAGCGTGGCGGACGCGGAAATGCGGCGCACCTTCAACATGGGCGTCGGCTTCACGATGGTCGTCGCCCCCGAACGCGCGTCGAGTCTGGTCGACGCGCTCAACGCGAGTGGCGAACGCGCATTCGTCATGGGCGAGGTGACCAACCGCGAAGGTGTGTCCTTCTCGGCGTAGGGTTCCGCATGGACGTAGTTGTTCTCGTTTCTGGTCGCGGCTCCAACTTGAGAGCGATCTGCAGTGCGATCGACGTGGGCACTTGCGCCGCGCACGTCGTGGGAGTCGTCTCAGATCGAAAGAAGGCCGCCGCGTTGGAGTTCGCCGATGCGCGAGGGATTCCAACGCGGGTCGTTTCACTCCGCAAAGGTGACGATCGCGATGCCTGGAACGAATCGCTTGCCGCGGACGTAGCCGAGCTGAAACCTGATCTGATCGTGTTGGCGGGGTTCATGCGGGTACTGGGCTCGCCATTGCTCGAGCGGTTTCCCGGTCGGATCATTAATGTCCACCCCGCCCTGCTCCCTTCGTTCCCTGGGCACAGCGGGCCGCAAGACGCGCTCGACGGCGGCGTGCGCATCAGCGGGTGCACGGTACACATCGTCGATGCGGGCGTCGACACCGGTCCAATCCTCGCGCAAGCCGCAGTTCCGGTGCTCGCGGACGACACGGCGGATACCCTTCACGCGCGCATCCAGGCTCATGAGCATCGGCTCCTCCCAATCGTGATTCACCAGATCGCGATCGGAGCGATCACGCTCGACCCATTGACCGTGAGCACGGCAGTCGCGGACCCCTCTCAATCGCTGTCCGTCCCGGACGCTTAGACCCGTGCCGACCAGCTTCTACGACGTTGTCGTCCTCGGAACATATCTCGAGCCGCTCGTGTGTGCAGCGCTGCTCGCGCGTGAAGGTCTACGGGTGTTGGTACTTGGCCAAGGGGTGCCCGAACCCTCGTACACGCTGGGAGGCGTCGACGTGGAGTCACACGGACTGACGATCACCGGCGCGCAGAGCCCCATCGTCCAGAACACCTTGGATGAGCTCGCGCTCCGACAGGACGTTCGCCAACGTCTGGTGGATCGGAGCAGTGTCTTTCAGCTGCTGCTTCCGGAGCATCGAGTCAGCGTTTACCCCGAGGCCGACAAGTGGCTCGCCGAGCTGGCGCGGGAGCTCCCCAGCCTGGGACGCCAAGCTGCGGACGTCACTCGGACGCTAGGCGAGGTGCGCAGCGAACTCGACGCTGTGGTGGGCCGCGGGATGGTCTGGCCGCCGGAAACCTTCCTAGAGCGTCAGCAATTCTCATTGGCCACGACGACGCAACGCTACGACCGGCAGGGGCAAGGTTGGACATCGTGGAACCAACTTGCCATGAGGCATCCGCTGCGCACCGCGTTCGAAGCGGTCCTTCCCCATGTCTCGGGGTTGCTCCCTGCGCAGCACTCCGATGCCACTCGCGCGCGGTTACACGGGCACATTCTGTCGGGAGTGACGGAGCTCACGGGTGGTTGGACGTGGTTCCGCGAGGCGCTGTTTGCGCGCGTTCGTTCTTGGGGGAGCGATGTCAGACCGCGCGACCGGGCAGAGACCCTTCGCCACGAGGGCCGAGCCGGTCACACAATTCGACTCGCGCGGACCGACGAAGAGATCGGCTGCTCTCACGTGGTGCACGGCACGCCAATCGGCGAACTATCCCAACTGCTACCCGAGCGCGCGCCAATGACCCCAATGTTCGAGCGAGTCGGTGAGCCTCGATCTCGAGCGTATCGCAGCTCGGTGCACGTACTCGTCGACAAGCGGGGAATTCCTGACGCCCTCGAACCACTCGCCTTGCTGTGCACCAGTGAAACCAATCATGAGAAGGCGTTCTTGGTGCGGAGCCGGGATATCGACGAACAGCGAGTCTTGCTCACGGCAACCCGCCTGATCGAAGAGCATCTGATCGACACCGGGTCGTCGCCGCTGCGCTTCGTACGCGAAGAAGCCTTGGATGCTATCCGCAGCGTCGTTCCGTTCTTCGACGAGCACGCGATTTGGGTTGATAGCCCTCACGACGGCCTGCCTCCGCGAGCGCTCCGCGATGACACGGAGCTTCCGTGCAGTGACCCTTGGACGAGAGGGCCGTACACGATGAAAGCGGTGTACGAATATCCGACGCGGCGAGCACTCGGCGTGTGTGCGCTGCCCACACGCACCCCCGTACGGGGAGTGTTTCTCTGCAACGAGCAGGTGGCGCCCGGCCTCGGTTTCGAGGGTTCCTTTCTCACCGCGACATCCGTCGCGAAAATCATCGGGTCGGAATACCGCAAACAGGACTGGTTGCGGCGGGGCCCCTGGGCGCGCCGCAGCGTTTAGGGCACATGGCTTAGTGCTCTGGTATGCTTGGGCACATGGCAGCACCCCAGGAGGCACCGAGACTCACACTTCGGCAGTTGCTTCGACTCATGGTCGAACGCGGCGCTTCCGACTTGCACATCACCACGGGGTCACCGCCTCAGTTGCGCATCGATGGCTCCCTGGTTCCTCTGCGCACGCCGCCTCTGACACCGCGTGAAAGCAAGACGCTTTGCTACGAGGTCATGACTGAAGACCAGCGTTTGCGGTTTGAAAAGGGCCACGAGATCGACTTCTCATTCGGAGTCAAATCACTGTCGCGCTTCCGATCCAACGTCTTCCTGCAGCGAGGCGCTGTCTCCGGCGCGTTCCGTGCAATCCCATTCGAGATTCGACCTCTGTCCGAGCTCGGGATGCCGCCGATCGTCGAAGAGCTCTGCTCCCGGCCGCGCGGGTTGGTCTTGGTCACGGGCCCGACCGGCTCCGGCAAGTCGACCACGCTGGCTTCAATGATCGACAAGATCAACTCCGAGAACCGTCATCACATCGTGACCGTCGAGGATCCGATCGAATTTCTCCATTCGAACAAGCTTTGTGTCGTGAACCAGCGAGAGGTTGGTGCCGACACCTCCAGTTTCAAGGACGCGCTCAAATACGCTCTGCGTCAGGACCCGGACGTCGTTCTCATCGGCGAGATGCGAGACCTCGAAACGATCGAAGCGGCGCTGACCATTTCTGAAACGGGCCACTTGGTGTTTGCGACCTTGCACACCAACACCGCGGTGCAGTCGATCAACCGTATCATCGACGTGTTCCCTTCCGGCCAGCAGAGTCAGATCCGCGCTCAGTTGTCATTCGTGCTTCAAGGAGTGCTGAGTCAGATGCTGCTGCCGCGTGCGGACGGGCCGGGCCGGGCCATGGCTTGTGAGGCCCTCGTCCCCAACGCTGCCATTCGAAATCTCATTCGCGAAGACAAGATCCATCAGATGTACGGGATCATGCAGACCGGCCAGGGTACGTCCGGCATGCAAACGATGAATCAGTCGCTTCTGCACCTGGTTGCGCACGGCGCCCTCGATCGGGAACTCGCAGAGATTAGATCGCCCGAGCCCGACGAATTCCGTCAAATGCTGATCCATTTAGACCAAAAGGGTTATCAGCAGGCGATTCGGGGCGGCGGCTGATTCGGCTTCCCGCCAGATTTTTATTATTGTTAATGGCGGGATTTAGGTGATGGGAACCACAACCAAAAGCCAGCGATGGATTCCAGCGCTCGCTTTCACAGTTTGCTTGCTATTTTCTGCTGTGGCCGCAGCTGAGAGCTCGGAGCCAGATGCGCAACGCATCTCGGTCGAAGAGCGCGAGAAAGCCGCCGACGCGTATGACCAAGGGACGTCCGCTTACCTATCGGAGCGCTACGAGCTCGCAGCCCATTGGTTCGAACGAGCGTATCGTTTGGTGCCTACCTCCACTGCGTTGCTGCAAGCCGTCCGCGCGCACCACAAGGCGGGCAACTCGATTCGAGCCGCCAATCTCGCGCTGAGACTGCGAGACGAGTATCCGTCGGATGTGCGTTCGAAGCAGATCGCCGAGACTGTGATCGATGCGGTGCAACCGACCAGCCTTCTCGTCCAAGCCGAATGCGAAAAGGAATGCACCCTCGAGCTCGACGGCGCCCTGGTCCAACATCCCACGTTCTTCGTGACGCCCGCTGTGGAGCATTCACTCAAGGCTGGTTTCGACAACGGCGAGACATCGACCTTCGTGCAAGGCGCGGCGGGAACCCTCAAGAAGGTAACGCTGGCCGCACCCGCACCCCCGCCTCCGCCACCGGTCCCGCGATGGGCTTTCTTCTCCTCGCTCGGCGCAACTGTTGCCTTGGGTGCGGTCACCGTATGGTCGGGAATCGATGCCAACAAAGGAGTGAACGCGTATGAGTCGGCTGCGCGAAGCGCGAGCTCACCGGGTATCAATAACGGCGGATCCCCAACTCCGCAGGAACAAGCCCAATCGCTGCTCGACGCGGGTCGCGAGAAAGAGAGGCGGACCAACATCCTCATCGGTGTCACTGCAGGAATGGCGGCAACCACGGCCGTTCTGGGCGTATTCACCAACTGGAAGGGCGAGTCTCGCGACGCCACTTCCAAACGCATCGAGCCCTCGATCGGCGTGAGCACAAAGGGCGGCGCCTTGACGATCAAGGGACGCTTTTGATGAACTCCCGCGCCAGCGCACCAGGGCGCGAGCGGCTCTCTCGACCCATGGCAGGTCGGCAGCTCGGCCGCTACGAGATCCTGACGCAGCTGGCATCTGGCGGAATGGCATCGGTGTACATTGCACGCGCACAAGGCGTCGCGGGCTTCGAGAGGCTCGTCGCCATCAAGGTGCTGCATCCTCACCTCGCGTACGAGCAGGAATTCATTTCGATGTTCCTCGACGAGGCGCGCCTCGCCGCCGGGATCCGCCACATGAACGTGGTGCCCACGCTCGACGTCAGTGACAGTCCCGGCGACGGATACTTCCTCGTGATGGAGTATATCGAGGGCGATCACCTCGGTGCCCTTCTCGGTCGCGCAGCCAAGAAAGGCGAAAGGCTTCCTCGGCCGTTCGTGTGTCGGGTGCTCGTCGATACCTTGCAGGGGCTCGGCGCTGCTCACCGCCTCACCGACGAGCATGGAACGCCGCTCAAGCTCGTCCACCGCGACGTTTCGCCTCACAACATCCTGATCGGGACCGACGGCATCGCCCGGCTCACCGACTTCGGCGTGGCGAAGGCCGACGTACGAATGGCATCGACGCGGACCGGCCAATTCAAGGGGAAGCTCTCGTACATGGCGCCCGAACAAGCATCATCAAACGAAACCGACCAACGCTCCGACCTGTTCAGCGTCGGGATCATTCTTTGGGAGTCCCTGACCGGCAGGCGCCTCTTCAAGGGCGAATCCAATGCCGCCACACTCAACAAATTGCTCAACGACACGATCGTCAAGCCGTCCGATCTCTGGCCAGATCTCGAGCCATTCGACGACGTAGTGATGAAGGCCTTGAGCCGCAATCCCGCCGGCCGATTTCAAACCGCGGACGAATTTGGTGAGGCGCTCGATGACGCGGCCGGTCGCACCGGAGTGGCCAAGACGCGCGACGTCGCCGAGGTGGTTCAGGCCTTGGACGCCGAGAAGCTGCAGGATGAGCGTCAGCGGGTGCGCGATTCCATCGAGATGCTTGGGCGTGCTGAGATCGCGGCATCGCAGGTTCCGATGCCGCGTGAAGGTACGGCCACCCGGAGTCAGACCTACAATCGAAATATCGGCACCGGCTCGTACGTGCACGGTAGCGTCTCGGGAGTTCTCAGCGACGGCACACCGGTCGTGGTGCGGACCGCCGCGGCGGACTCCAGCGCCTTGAGGTGGTTCGTGATGGTTCTTGCCGTCGCCGTCTTCTTGTACGCCGGCTTCCTGGTATGGCAGCTCTTGCATTCCCCTGGAACACGGGGACCTGCGGACCGAACCCCGGCCGTAGAGGTCGACCAGGCTCCCTCTAGCCCTCCGGCTGGCCCTCCGGCGGAAGCGGTCGCCGTCGAGCCAGTCGAGGCGGGATCGGAAGCTGTAGATGCAGAGAACGCGGCTTCTCCGTCGCAAGAAGCCAAGAGGGCACCAGAAACCAAGAGCGGGGCTGTATCACGGAAGCCTCGCCGACGACGAGCTCGCCCGGCGAGCCAGCGCGCCGCGAAACCTGCTCCAGAGCCGGCAAAGCCCGCAAAGAAGGCGGCCCCGCCTCCGCCCGCGCCCGCACCCAAGGCGGATCCGGTCGACATCGACATCCAGAACCCATACCGGAACTAGCCCGGCGGGCGGCAGCCACAACGGAATTACGCCTCCCTTTTGACCACGCGATCCCAGATCAGCTAGGATTTTGAAGGACCCAGAGGGGATCGGGCGGAGAATTCATGGCCGAGTGGGTATACGAAGCGCGCACTCGTGCGGGCGAAGTCCAAACAGGAATCATCGAGGCGGACAGCAAGGAAGCCGTGCAGTCGAGGCTGCGCGCGCGGCAGCTCGCTCCGGTCAAGATCAAGAAGAAGGGGCGGGAGCTCAAGCTCTCGTTCGGAACCGGCGTCACGCCGAAGGAGCTGGTCATCTTCACCCGCCAGTTCGCGACGATGATCGACGCGGGTCTACCCCTCGTTCAGTGTCTGGACATCCTATCGGCGCGAGGTGAGAACAAATCCCTCAACGCGATCCTCAAAGACGTGAAAGATTACGTCGAGCAGGGCGGCACCTTTTCGGATGGCCTGGGACGGCATCCCAAAGTTTTCGACGAGCTCTTCGTCAACCTGGTTCGCGCGGGCGAGATGGGCGGTATCCTCGACACGATTCTCAACCGTCTTGCTGGGTACATCGAGAAGCGGGTCAAGCTTGCCCGACAGGTCCGCGGTGCAATGGTTTATCCGACCGCTATTTTCATGGTGGCGATGGTGGTCGTCGTCATCATGCTCGCGTGGGTCATCCCGAGCTTCAAGGGAATGTTCGCCGAGTTTGGGGGAGAGGACAATCTACCCGGACTCACCAAGATAGTGATCGCGGTGTCGGAGGGATTTCTTACCAACCTGCACTGGATTGTCTTGGTCACGGGCAGCGTCGTCTTCGCCTTCACCTGGACCTATCGTCAACCGGCGGGCAAATTCTTCTTCCATCGGCTGCTGCTGGTTCTCCCGATTCTCGGGCCCGTGATGCGTAAGATCTCCGTTGCCCGCTTCACGCGTACGCTGGGCACGCTCCTTTCTGCTGGCGTTCCGATCCTCGACTCGCTCGATGTCGTGAAGAAGTCAGCGGGCAATGTCGTCGTCGAGGGGGCCATTCAGGAGACATCGAACAAGATCCGCGAAGGCCGCACGATGGCCGAGCCCCTCATGGAAACCAACGTGTTTCCGCCGATGGTCGTCCAGATGATCGGCGTCGGTGAGCAGACGGGCGCCTTGGACACCATGCTCAACAAGATCGCGGACTTCTATGAAGACGAGGTCGATGTCGCGGTCGCCGCCCTCACCTCTCTGCTCGAGCCGTTGATGATGGTGTTCATCGGCGGCATCGTCGGCGTGATCCTCATATCGATGTACCTGCCGATCTTCTCGATCGCCGGTCAAGTCAGCGCGGAGTGAGCCAGCCCGGAGAGAGCCCCATCGAACAGCGCGAGGATCCCAATCCGCACCGACGGCTACAATGGGTCCTGGGCGGTCGACTCATCATCGCAACCGTTCTGCTGGGGACCACGATGTACCTCGCGCTCGACGCGATTCGGTACGGCCGCTTCACGCCCACCTTCCTGCTGATTCTGATTTCGGCGATCTACGGGTCATCGATCCTGTTTGGCGTCTGGCTGCTCCGTGGGCGTCGTGAGAACCTCGTCGCTGCGGCCATCACGACCTTGGATGTGCTGCTGATCACGAGCTTGGTGTATCTGACTGGCGGCGCCGGGAGTATCTTCTCCTTCCTCTACGGGGCCCTGATCCTCACCGCAGCGCTCACTCTCGGAACGAACGCTGCCTATTTCACCGCAGCCGCGAGCCTCGCTTGCTACGCCCTGCAGGGAGTCGCGCTCAACGTCGGTTGGCTACCGCCGCCCCCGGACCAGCCACTCAGTCAGTACATCCTGAGCTCGCGGGATTTCCAGCTGGCGTTGGTCTCCAACATGGTGGGCATCACGGCCGTCGCGGTGCTCGCTAGCAACCTCGCGCGGCGCGCTCAGGTGGCGGGCGCGCAGCTCATCGAGGCGCAGCAGAGCACTGCCCGACTGGTACGATTGAACGACGACATCGTTCGGTCAATCGCATCGGGTCTCATCACCGCCGACGACGACGGGCGCATCCTCGGCGTCAACAGAGCGGCACAGGAGATCCTGCGGGACCGCGCAGGGACACTCCTGGGCGCACCCCTGTCGAATGTGCTTCCAAACTATGCGACAGAGCCCCTGCGCGAGCCTCCGAGGCGGGCCGACGCGACGGGCAGGCGAGCCGATGGGAGCGAATTCCCTATGGGTTACACGCTCAGCGCTCTCCTAGACACGAACGGAAATCAGTCCGGTCTACTTCTGGCCTTCCAAGACCTGACCGAGATCAGGACGCTCCGAGATCGGGCGGACGCAGCGCAGCGCCTCGCCGTCCTCGGCCAACTGGCAACCGGGCTCGCACACGAGATCCGAAACCCGCTGAGCTCGATCTCCGGCTCGGTGGAAATGGTCCGCGAAGGCAATGCGCTTGGCCCAGAGGACAGGCGGCTCCTGGGCATCGTGATCTCCGAAGTCGATCGGCTCAACTCCTTGGTGACGAGCATGCTGCAGGTGGGACGTCCGAGTCAGATAGAAACCGAGTCACTCGACCTCCGTGCGATCGCGAGCGAGGTGGTTGCCGTGGCCCGGGGCCAAGCGACGGCGAGCAACGGTCTGCAAATCGACGAGGTCGGACCGGAGGAACCCATCATCGTGACGGTCGACCCGGATCGCATGCGACAGGTCGTTTGGAACCTGGTCAAGAACGCAGTGCAGGCGTCGCCTCACCGCGGCAAGGTCGAGGTCCGCACTGGGCGTGACCAAGCGAGGCGCGCGTTCCTAGAAGTTGCGGACGAGGGCCCCGGCATTGGCGACGCGCACCGGGAGCGACTCTTCGACATGTTCTATTCGGGGCGAACTCACGGCGTGGGCCTCGGACTCGCTGTGGTCAAGCAGATCGTCGATCAACACCAAGGGCACATCGAAATCATCGACCGCAACGTCGCAGGCACGTGCTTCAGAGTGACGCTTCCGCGGGAGGAAGAATCGGTCATACCGAGCTCAAGAGTTCGGCCAGGCGAGCGCCCGGATCCTCGGAGCGCATGAGCCCTTCGCCGATCAGCACTGCGTCCGCGCGGCCCTGAGCGACATCGCGGAAGTCGTCCACGGAGCGCACCCCGCTCATGAAGACCGCCACGCACTCCGTGGGGATTCGTGCAACGCAAGCGCGCGCCGCGTCCTTGTCGACGCGAAAGCTGCTCAAGTCGCGGGCATTGACGCCAACGATCGTCGACCCGGCTGCCACCGCGCGGTCGACTTCATCCGAGTTGGCAGCCTCCACGACGGGCTCCATCCCGAGCGAGCGGATTTGCCGGATCAGCGCGCGGAGTTCGGAGTCTTCGAGAGCGCGAACGAGCAACAGGACGAGTGCCGCACCCACGTCGTACGCCAAGTCGACCTGAACCCGATCGAGAACGAACCCCTTGTAGAGCACGGGAGCGCTGACCGCCTGCGCGACTCGTCTGACGAGTAAGGGCGAGCCGCCGAAGCCTGGGCCATCGGCCAGAACGCTCACGGCTGAAGCGCCACCACGCTCGTAGCCCCGAGCGACCCTCACACCCTCACCCGGACTCCAACGGCGGATCTCACCCGCACTCGGACTCCGAAACTTCACCTCTGCAATCACCGATGGCGGCTCGTCTGACGCGCGGCGCAGGGCTCGAACGCCTTGCTCGGACCGCTCGGGTTGTGGGGGCCGCTCGACGGACCGCATCGCGGCGACGTGTCTGCGCCGCCGCACGTTTTCGAGTCGCTTTCGCGTGAGAATCGCGGAGAGATAATCGGTCATGGAGCTCGCGTGAATTGCGCCCAGCGCTCGAGCGTTTCCGTGGCCGCGCCGCTGTCGACCGCCTCGGCAGCCTGTTCCGCGGCGGCTGTTGGATCGGCGGCGACCCCTGCAACACACAGCGCCGCGGCCGCGTTGAGCAGAACGGCGACGCGCGCCGGCCCTCGTTCGCCGCGCAGCACGCTGCGAATGATCTCCGCGTTGCGCTGCGCGTCTCCACCTCGAAGCGCTTCGATGGGCACCTCGGAAAGGCCGAAGTCGTGAGGACTGACTTCAAACGTACTTACCTTGCCGTGCCGCAACTGAGCGACCACCGTAGGTCCTGACGGGGAGACCTCGTCGAGTCCGCCCTGTCCGTGAACGACCCAGGCAGCGGTAAGACCCAGCGAACCCAGTGCCTCCGCCAATTGCTCGACCCGCCCGCCATCGTAAACGCCGACCAACTGATGGGTGGCCGACGCCGGATTCGACAGCGGCCCGAGCAAGTTGAAAAGCGTCCGAATACCCAGCTCCCGGCGCACCGGAGCAGCATGCCGCATCGCGGCATGGTGACTGGGCGCGAACAGGAACCCGACCCCCACTTCCTCGATGCATTGCTGAGCTCGCTCCGCTGTGAGGTCGATGCGTACGCCAAGCGCTTCCAGCACGTCGGCACTCCCCGACTGCGATGAAACGGCGCGGTTTCCGTGTTTTGCCACCGCGACTCCGCACGCCGCCACCACCACGGCCGCGGCCGTCGAGATGTTGAACGTCTGCAGGCCGTCCCCGCCGGTACCACAGGTGTCGAGCAGCGGGCCGTCAACCTTGGGTTGAATCGTGTCGCAGTGCTTGCGAAGCGCGCGCGCAGCGGCCGCGATCTCGTCGGCCGACTCGCCCTTCATGCGAAGCGCCACGACGAACGCGGCGATCTGAGCGCCCGATGCCTCTCCGCCGAGGATCGCATCCATCGCAGCCTCGACGTCGGCAGGGGACAAATCGTGCCCCGCAACGACCTCTTTGATCGCGTCCGAGATCACGACCCGCTACCCGCCGGAAGCGAGGACAACCAGTTGCGAATCAACTCGTGGCCGTGCTCGGTCAGAAACGACTCAGGATGAAACTGAACGCCTTCGATGGGAAGCTGCGTGTGTCGGATCGCCATGACTTCATCTCGGTCGGTCCAGGCCGTAACCTCGAGCTCGTTTGGAATCGTATCCCGCTGCACGATCAACGAGTGGTACCGCGTCGCCGTGAGGGGGCTTGGCAGATTTTCGAACACGCCGCGACCCTCGTGAAGAATCTCGGACGTGCGCCCGTGCATGAGCCGTTCAGCCCGCACCACGGAGGCCCCGAAATGCTGTGCGATGCTCTGATGGCCGAGGCAGACGCCGAAGATCGGCGTCTCGGTGCCCAGCTTCGCGATCACCTCCAGGCTAATCCCTGCTTCCTCGGGCCTTCCCGGACCAGGGCTGATCAACACGCCGCTGGGTCTGAGCGCGCGGATGTCGTCGACGCTTACCGCGTCGTTGCGCCTGACCACGACTTCTGCCCCGAGCTCGCCCAAGTACTGGACGAGGTTGTAGGTAAAGGAGTCATAGTTGTCGATCACCAGAATCATTGATTTCGATCGCTAGCGGCTCGCGCAGAGCGCGTCAACCAGCCCCCGCTTGTGCCGCTTCATAGCCGCGCTCCCTCAGGAACTTCTCGAGCCTCAGATTGACCATCTCCGGATACTCTAGCGCCGCGTAGTGTGTCGCCCCGGGAAGCACCATGATCTCCGAACCGCGCGTGCGCCGAGCCATGCGCTCGGCGGCGGAACGCGGCGTGAGGACGTCTCGCGACCCGACGATGATCAACGTGGGCACATCGATGAGCGGGAGGAGATCCCAGCCATCGTGTTCCCCCATCTGCTCGAGGAGACGGATGAACGTGTCCATGTCGAGCTCACGGAGCTTGGTGACCATCTCACCCACCACCTGCTCATCGAGCGTCCTCGCCGCCAGCCCGATCCGCTTCACCCAGTCGCCGGGATCGGGGATACGTGTGGCCTGGCGAATCACGGCCTCAATCGCTCGAGGCATCGACCGCAGGCCACGGAGGAATGGTGGCAGCAGTCGCCCAACCAGATTCAGGTTGAAGACATAATCCCACGGTCGACCCGCAACGCCATTGAGCATTGCAAGCGCAGCCACGCGCTCCGGAGCAGCCCGAAACACCTCGAGGCCCACCTGAACACCCATCGACCAGCCGACGATGGCCGCGCGGTCCGCCCCCTCTTCCTCGAGCAGATGCAATGCGTCCTGGGCGTGATCGGCGATTCCGAGCGCATTGGGGTCGGCGGGGAGCGAGGACCCGTAGAGGCCTCGATAGTCCCAGGATAGGAGGCGGTAACGGTCCCGAAAGTACTGAATCTGATGGCTCCAGGCCTCCCAGCTGCCCCCGAGGCCATTGCACAGGAGAATCGGGCGCCCCTGACCCGCCGCCTGATAGGCGATTTCAGTGCCATCAAATGACACAAAGCGGCGTTCTTCGACCGGGGGTGGCATCATGGTGAGGGCCAAGCCTATCAGGGGCGGGTTGTGGACGCCCGCCTTGACAAGATCGGCCTTCCACGGATAAATTTGAGGAAGCTGAAATGTCAGACGAACTCCAAAAATCCAAGAAAGTCCGCGATATCCGCGAACGACTCGGCAAGAACACGGCTCCACCGCCGCCAAACAACCTCGAGGAGGGAGGCGCGCCGCCACCGCCACCGACGTTAGGGGGCGTCGCGCCGCCGCCAGGTTTCGTCGGAGGTCAGGCAGCCAAGCGGTCCGGGCCGTTCGGGGGGACGACTTCGAAAGGACCCGCTCAGCAGGAAGTGCGCATCGTCGTCGACGAGCAGGCCATGGCGTCTGCCCACGAGGGCAAGAGCCGGCGTGTTCGCAAGTTGATGATAATGAGCGGCGCCGGAGCCGCACTGCTCGGTTTGTTCCTGGGCATTCTCTCGTCGACCGTGATGGGCAAGCGGACCAGGTGACGGAGGCCAAACGACTTCTCGACCGGGCGGCAGGCGCAGCCAAGGCGAGGCCAGGAGAAGGACCGTCCGTCGACTACGAAGCGATCGAACAGCTTCGCGCATTGCCGACACCATTTACCGCTGCTGACTTCGCGGGCCTTCACTACACGAAGTTCAACCGAGAGACGGTCAACGCTTTGTTTGTGTACGCGCGCCAGGTGGGCGAGCTTTGGGACAAGTTCGACAGCTTGGCAGGCAGAGTTCTTCCGGAGTCGCGCCGCACAGAGCTCAATGAGGCCGCTCAGGACGAGACGGCGATCACGACGAGCCCTACCGGTTGCGTCCCGACTCTCGGTGAAGGCGGCTTCCGTTGTGGGCTGGTGTACGTCGATATGCCCGATGCGGACGCCGCCGCGACCAAGCTCAAGGTTCGAGTGACGCGCGGCAGCAAACCGTTCGAGAAGGAACTCTACCTGGGCCAGGATCTGCGCCAGAACGCGAGCAATTACGTGATTCTCACGAACCCGGAGCAATCCGCGGGAGTGCTCGGGCAGCGCAAAAACGCATTCGCCTCGTACCGCCAGGACTTGGCCGAGATCGCGCGGCTCATGGACTCGACCCTCGAGACGCAGGGCGGCCTTGAAAAGGGTCTCGGGGCCGTGGCTGGGCTCGATGAAATCGCCAGCTTCTGACCTGACTTCCGGTTGAGGTATCAGGGGCCTTCCCCTGCGCTTCATTCGACGCACGGGCCGTCCAACTGCTAGTCTAGCGTTGGGGTGCCGCACTATAGACTGCGATATCAGTCGACCAATCTCGAGATGCCTCTCGGGGAGTTTGCAATTGGTCGAAGCTCGTCGTGCAGCCTTGCATTGGCGGACGGACTGGTGTCTCGAAAGCACGCCGTGCTCCATGTCGGCCCCGACGCCGTCGTGGTCGAAGACCTCGGTAGCCGCAACGGTGTAGCGGTCAATGGCGTGCGCATCAACGCACCTCGACGGTTGGCGCACATGGACCGCGTCTACATCGGCTCACAAGAGCTCGTGTTGATCGACGCCGACAAGCTGAGGGACGGCACGAAGGAGACCGCCGACTACATCGTCTGCGAATCGTGTGGCGCTATCAACGGCGCGGCAAAGCGGCGCTGCGGCGAATGCGGCAAGCGGCTCTCCTCGACCGCGGGCGAGACCATGGCGAGCACAAACGACGGTGTGCACTCGTCGTCCCATGCTTGGGGCGCAGAGGACACCCGCACTGCGCGCGCACTCGACGTGATCGCGGGCATCGCGAGCAAAGCAATCGCCATGGGCCGGTTCGAAGAAGCCGAACGCATGCTAATCCCACACCTCGACACGCTCCTCGAAAGGGCGCTCGAACATAAGCCGTTGAGCGACTCCGAAAAGGATGATCCCGATGCGCTGTTCGTGGGAGCAACCACCTACGCGTTGCAGTTGGCTCAAGGGTTGCGCGACACGAAATGGATCGACTGGGTCTTCCGGATTCACACGGCCTCCGGACGGCTGATGGCAGCGGAGACCATCGAGTCGCTGCACAATCTGGTGCGCAGCAACAAGTACTCCAAGCCCCGGTATCTGCGCGCATACCTGCACGTGATTCAGAATCGCGCCACGGACTACGGCGCGGCCGAGCAGTTCCTCGTGCGGCGTCTCGAGGGCCTAGAACAAGTCGTTTCCGCACACTAGATCGAGCCCTAGTG
Source organism: Deltaproteobacteria bacterium (assembly GCA_019309605.1). GTDB lineage: Bacteria > Myxococcota_A > Polyangia > Polyangiales > Houyiibacteriaceae > SG8-38. Next base: position 16,786 of record JAFDFW010000010.1, read on the forward strand.
TGCGAGAGATTTTTTCTTGTGGTCGAGCGCGCCCGCAGGAGCGTAGTGAGAGGCACTCATGTGCCTCGCAGCGGAGAGACGAGGACGTAGCCGACCACGAGGAAAAAGATCCGCACACTAGCTGGCTTGGCGGGTTGGGGGGCCGGCGTGGCGTAATGCGCTCATCGCATCGGCAATCCGAGCGTCCGCTGGCAACTCATCTACTAGGGCGAGCACCTCGCGCGAAGGTGGCGCGCCGGCGCGCCCGTACAACCGGGCTCCGATCTCGAGCCAACGCCCGCTCCGTAGTGCGCATCCAAGACGGGCGGCGCATTCAGCGACAGCGAGGATACGGCTTGGCTCGACCTCGACGCCCTCCTCGAGCTGCTCCTCGAGCTCCGATACGCCGCGGGACATCATGCGCTCCGCATCGGCCAGGCGACCCTGGTCGATGGCCCTGTCCACCAGCCCGACGCTGCGACGTCGCGAACGGACGTGCTGACGCCCTGCTCGGTTGGAATCGCGCCGCAATGCGGGCACTGTGCGCTCGTGCTCGGATACGGAACCGCGCACGCGGTGCAAAACGTGAGCCCGCAGGTCGTCCGATGGTTCTTCTTCGCGGCATTCGGGACCAGGAACACCAGCTCTTGCGTCCCGATGCGAATTCGGTCTCCATCTTTGAGCGTCGCGCGGCCGACGAGAGGCCGTTCATTCAGCTGCGTCCCATTGCGACTGTGCAGGTCCTCCAGCGTCGGCTCAGATCCAGAGAGGTCGAATCGAATGTGTCGGCGCGACAGCATCGGATCATCGATCGTCACGTGGCCCATCGAGCCGCGGCCCACGACGACTTCGTCGCCGGCCAGATCGACCTCCTGTAGATGAAAGCGCAGACGGTACCGCAAACCCGACCCCCTCAAGAGTCATCAGGTTAACTGAAAAAACGGGGCGCTGTAAATCCTACCCCCACCTACGTAGGTGCTATTTCTTTTCGTCGACTTCCGGAGTGTCGTGGCGCCGAATCTCGCCAGTGATGCGGTCCGCGATGTCGGCGTGCTGATCGTCGTTGCTCTCGTCGGCGACCATGTCGACCAAGGTGTCGCTGGCCTCTGCCTGGACGGGCTTGTTCTTTCGAAGCTGGCCGAGTCGCGCCACCGTCTTCGGGTCTTCGAGGATCAGACAGTAGAAACCATAGAATTCGTTGTTATCGACGGCACGCGCCAACACTCGTGACTCTTTCCACTCGTACCATTGTGCGGACTCGCTGCCCGGCACGAGGACCCCGTTCTTCTGCTTCGCCTTGCCGTAACGCTGTTGCAGGGCGTTGCCGAACTGGGCGAAGGTCGCGCCCTCGAACACGGAGGCGTCGAACGCGCGGTATCGCTTCCACAGGCGCTCTTTGATGAAAAAGAAATAGTCCTGCGTGTTCTTCGTTCGGACTCGAATCAACGATTCGCCATTATTGTGAGTGAACTCACCTTTCAGGTAGCCGGAATCGTAGGCGCTCGGCGTGCCGTCGAACTCGAAATACGAGTCGCGAATCTGGCGCGCTTCCTCAGCCATCTTGTGGCGGAGCCTGTCCTCCTCGATCGCATCGGTCGTCTTCGAGATCGGTTCTTGATACGACGCCTCGACGTTCTTCTTCAGGTGTCGATACACCTGCTTGGGCGTCCAACCCCATTGAATGTCGCCCATGGACTGCTCGAGCGCACTCGGCGCCCTATTGCTGGCGCTGCCTTTGTCGGCATAAACGCCCGCTCCCAGCAGCAGCCCAAAGGCCACCAAGAACGCCCCGTATGATGAACGTCGCATAAAGAATCCCCTTGTCCCCCACAGGTTAGCACCCGCCGAATCGGGTCCCAAAAACCCGATCAGACCGGATGTCCCTGATCCCGGACAGGGGGTCAGGGTTCAGGGGTCAGTGGCAGTGTCAGCGCCAGTGTCAGCGCCAGTGCCAGCGCCAGCGTCAGTGCCAGCGCCAGTGCCAGTGCCAGCGTCCTCGAGCTCTACGAACAGCATGGTGCCGCCGGCCACCGCCGCGGGCATGAAGAACAGGTTCACCAACGGAATGAACAGCAGCACCCATACCCCGGTGCCGAAGCCCGCCACGGCAGGGAGCTGGCGGCGGGCAAAGGCCACCCTGTCCCTTACCGACCAGTTTCGGCGGGCAGCGGGCCAGTCGACGTAGTCGATGCCAAGGTAGGCCGCGGTGAGCGCGAAGGCTACGAGGGAAATGACTTGGCCGACCCCTGGAATGAGGAACGAGGCGATGAACATCGGCCCGACGACCGCGAGGTAGACCAGCACCTTCAGAAGCTCGAGGCGAATCGTTCGCACGATGTCCGCGAGCATGCGGCTGAATGAAAACGTCGGTGCGGGCTCGCCGGTCAAGATGATCTCCACCGCCTCACTGAGCGCGTCGTTGAAAGGAGCAGCCACCACGCTCGACAACACGAGGACCAGCACCAACCCGAAGAGCGTGATCAGAATCCCGGCGATGAGCTCGATGAGCCAGCGCAACGCGCGCAGCAAGCCCCCAGCCCAGCCGGTTGCCTCGTTCCAACTTTCGGGGAACAGTGACCACAGGGCGCCGCCAAGGTCGTCGTAGTAGCTGCCCGCGCCGTAGAACACCGCGACCACTGCGAGACCTGTGATCAGGATCGGGAACACCCAGTAGCGCGCGAGCTTAGGATGCTGGACGTAGACGAACCGCATCCCTCGAAGCACGTACGACAAACCGCGCCCGAAACCGATGGGCGATTTCACCACGGCCCCGGCGCCTCTGGCTACGCCCCTCATAGGGCGACGGCGCCGAGCGGAATCAACGGCTTCAAGTCTTCGTCGTCGAAGCGCAACTGCAGGCCGAAGAAGTAGTCGCGGCCGCCGTTGATGACGTCATCAATGCCCGCCAGGAGCCAGAAGCGGCGTATGATCTCGAACCCGGCCCGGATGCGCATTCGCGGCCAGACCCGCCGACCAAACTCGAAGATGTCGGTGTTGATCTCGAGGCGATCCTTGATGACCTTGATGTCCATACCGAGACCACCGCTCGACTCGATGATGCCGAACCGGAAGGTCGCAAAGGATATGGTCTTACCGAACTGCGCGGAGAACTTGAGCCGATTGGTGCGCGAGATCTCGGTGCGCTTGTACTCGTTCGGGTAGAAGAGCGGTGGTGGGCTCTGGCGGATGATGGTTTCGGACACGCTGACCGATCCGCGTGGGTCATCGATGACCTGGACCAGGAAGTACCGCCCTTCCCGTGGCTTCAAGTAAATCGAGAAGTACGTCTTGAAGGCGTTCGAGAGCGCGTAGTACTCGCTCCTGAGCTCCACGATGGTTCTGAGCCGGTTCATGCCACCGACGAAGTTGTTCAGCCCTTCGGCGACACCCTCGACCTCGTCGATGAGGGCTTCGTCTTGTGTGAGGCGCCCAATGGTGCCCTCGCCTCGAGCGGTCCCAATGGTGCCCTCGCCTCGAGCGGTGCGGCCCGACACCTCTTTCACGTCTTCGAGCACGGCGTTGAGTTGCTCCGCGGCGCGGTGGATCGATGCGATGGTGTCGTCGACCTCCGCGACGCCACGGTCGATGTCGCCTTTGCGCTTGTGAATGATCTCACTGAGGTCGTCGGTGGCGAGCTCGACGTTCTCCATGATGTGAACGATCCGCGGACCTGCCTCGTCCGTGACCTGCTTGATGTTCTCGAGAGCATCACTGAGGTTGCGCAATGCGCTTTGCATTCGGTCGCCCGCCTCCTCCGTGCCGAACGCCCGCTCCATCTGCGCCGTGATCTTCTTGACGCTCTGGGCGATGTCGTTGACGGTCACCATGATGTCGTCGGTTTGAACCCCCCTGTCGGCGGCGAGGATCTGCCCTCCGTCGGGGATCTCGGGAAGACCCTCAGTGCCAGGATAGATGACCAGAGCCCGCTCCCCGAGCAGCGAGAGGCTCCTCATGGTGACACGAGCATCTTCGTATAGCGTCATGCCCCCTCGGATGCGGAGATCGACCCGCGCACGGTTGCCCTCGAGCCGGATCGAGGAGATGTAGCCAATCGGAATGCCCGCCACCAAGACCCGAGACTTGGCGACCAGCCCCTGAACGTCGTCGAAGTACGCGTAGACTCCGTACCCGGAATCGGTGGACGATCGCTCGTCGACGTAGCGATAGACAGCAAAGGTGACGATCAGTCCGAGAACCACCATCAGGCCGACTCGGGCCGCGTTCCACGTCTCTCGCATAGAGCCGGCCGAATCCTAGTCGAAGCGAAGCAAAACAGCCATGGCCGCATGTCCTAAATGGCTGGGCTCACCACTCCTTGCGGCGGTGCGCCGCAACCGCTATGGCTTGCCAACTTGTCTGAGGGGATCGACGCGTGGACAGCGGCCGCACTGGGCGCACTGCAGGGGCTGACCGAGTTTCTTCCAGTGTCGAGCAGCGGACATGTGGCAATCGGCGCGCAGTTCTTCGACATTCGTGAGAGCTCCCTCGCACTGGTCATTCTCCTTCATCTGGGCACATTGCTCGCCACGGTCATTCTCTTACGGCGGGACATCGGCGCGCTCGCCATTGAGGGCATCACCGCGCTACGCGACCCCAGTCGCTTTCGCACGACCCCTGAGGGACGAACTCTGGTCGGAATCGCGATCGTGACCTTCATCACGGCCGTCATCGGATTACTCCTTCGCCCTGCGGCCGAGGCGTTCGCCCAGGATCTCCGCCTGGTCGGATACGGCTTTCTCGTGTCGGCGGCCTTCCTGGTAGTGAGTACCGTCGCCCGGGCGACGAATGGCGAGGTCTCCTGGCGGCAGGCGGCCGGAATCGGCATAGCGCAGGGCGTGGCCGTCCTCCCAGGCATCAGCCGGAGCGGGGTCACCATCGTCGTCGCGATGCTCCTGGGCGTCCAGGGCAGCGCGGCATTCCGCTTTTCATTTCTGGTCTCGCTCCCAGCGATAGTCGGGGCAGCGCTGTTGGAGGCGAGCGGCGCCGAAGGTCTCGGCTCCCTGGGCCCGCAAGCGTGGATCGGAGGCCTGACTGCCCTGGTGACGGGATACGTGGCTCTTGTTATCCTCCGTCAGATTATTCTCGTCGGACGTATGTGGACGTTCGCGATCTATCTCGTGCCTCTCGGGCTCTTCCTCGTCACCCGCTGAGACAGCAGTCAGCTCATGCCAAACACCAGCAAAGCATATGCAGTGATCATGGCCGGTGGCTCCGGCACGCGCTTCTGGCCGCTGTCACGGAGCACCAGGCCCAAGCAGCTCCTCGCTCTCGGGCCCGATGATCGATCCCTGCTCCGCGCAACCGCCGAGCGCGTGTGGGACACGCTCCCCACGGAACGCACCTTCGTCGTGACCTCCGAGCAGCTCCGCGAACAGGTCGCGCAAGAGCTCCCTGAGCTACAGCCGCATCAGATTCTCGCCGAGCCCGTTGGACGAAATACGGCACCGTGTGTCGGTTGGGCGGCGACGCACCTGAAGCGGCTCGATGAAGACGCGATCATGTGCGTGCTGCCCGCTGACCACTACATCAGCGACGCCGAAGCGTACGTCGACACGCTCCAGCGCGGGCTCGATGCGGCAACGCACGGTGACTACGTCACGATTGGGATTCGCCCCACGCGAGCCGAAACTGGCTACGGGTACATCGAAGTGGGTTCCGAGCTCGACCCTGGGGTGTTCCGCGCGCGCCGCTTCGTCGAAAAGCCGAATCGCCAGCGCGCCGAGCAGTTCGTCGCGAACGGGGGCTTCCTCTGGAACAGCGGGATGTTCTTTTTTCTAGCGTCCCGGATTCTGGAGGCAATCGACCAGCACTTGCCCGGGCTCGGCCAGGAGCTTCAACGCTACGACGCGGCCGCCAGAGCCGGCAACGAAGCAGACCTGATCAAAAAAACGTACGCCACCCTTCCCGCCGTGAGCATCGACCACGGCATCATGGAGAAGGTGGACGCGGTCAGCGTGGTGCCTGGGTCATTCGAGTGGTCAGACCTCGGGAGCTGGACTTCAGCATGGGAGCTCGCACCGCAGGACGACTGCACCGGAAGGCAAGCTCGTGGCCCTGGTCGGCGTCAACGACCTGGTCGTGGTGGACTCCGGCGATGCCTTGCTCGTCGTGCCGAAAGATCGCGCACAGGATGTCCGTGAAATCGTGGCGGCGCTTCGCAAGCGGGACGACCCCCGAAGGTGAGTCTGTGAACCCACACGTTTTTCGCCAGTACGACATTCGAGGACACGCCGAACGGGACTTTGACGACGGCTTCGTCCGAGCCCTGGGGTTGAGCCTCGGCACGTTCTATTCGAAGCGGGGGTTGCGAAAGGTTGCGATCGGGCGTGACTGCCGCCTGAGCTCGCCACGCTTGCATGAGGCACTTTGCAAGGGGCTGCTCGAGACGGGCCTGCAGGTAGTGGATGTCGGCGTCGGCCCCACGCCCCTCTTGTACTTCGCCGTGCACGACCTCGACCTCGACGGCGGGATTCAGATCACGGGTAGCCATAACCCGCCGGACGAGAACGGCTTCAAAATGATGGTGGGCAAAGGATCGCTCTACGGTGATGACATCGTCGAGCTCCGCACCGTCATGGAGAAGGAAGAGTTCCATCGCGGCACCGGCGGAACCCTCGAGACCGTCGACTCGACACCGGCCTACGTGAGGAAGGCCGCGTCCGATATCCAGCTCGGCCGGCACGACATTCGATTCGCAATCGACGCGGGCAACGGCGCAGGCGGCCCGCTAGCTCTCGAAACGATGAAGGCACTGGGGCTCAATCCCGTTGCGATGCTCTGCGAGATGGACGGGACGTTTCCGGTCCACCACGCTGACCCCACGGAGCCCGAGACACTGGAGATGCTCAAAGCGCGCGTCCTCGAAGACGGGCTCGAGCTCGGATTCGCCTACGACGGCGATGCCGACCGCGTCGGCGTGATCGATGCGCGCGGGGAGGTCATTTGGGGCGACAAGCTCATGATCATCTTGTCGCGCGCGCTGCTCGCGCAACACCCGGGCGCGACGATCATCGGTGAAGTGAAGTGTTCGCAGACGATGTACGACGACATCGATGCGCACGGCGGGCGTGGCATCCTTTGGAAGACGGGCCACTCCCTGATCAAGACCAAGATGAAAGAAGAGCGCGCACTGCTCGCAGGCGAAATGAGCGGACACATCTTCTTTGCCGATCGCTACTACGGCTTCGACGACGCAATCTACGCCACGCTTCGAATTCTCGAGATCATCTCCCACAGCGATATTCCGCTGCACGAAATGCTCAGCGACGTGCCCGAGACGTTCGCAACTCCTGAGATTCGCGTCGACTGCGACGATGCGCGCAAGTTCGACCTGGTTCAGCAGATGGTCGACCACTATCGAGCGACCCACGACCTGGTCGACATCGACGGGGCGCGCATTCAGTTCGATGGAGGCTGGGCGCTCGTCCGCGCCTCCAACACGCAACCGGTGCTGGTCCTGCGCTTCGAAGCGGACTCCGAGCGGCAGCTCGCTGCGATTCGCGGC
>JAFDFW010000165.1 GCA_019309605.1 Deltaproteobacteria bacterium
ACCTTGCCGCGAGCCGCGGGCCGCAATCCATCGAGGATGACTTCTCCCAGGAGCTGGTTGCCGGAAATCTGACGGTCCTCGCCCTGGCAAATGCGCACGACCACGGCGTCTTGGCGATCGCGTGCGGTGGTGAACATCTTGGTTTGCCCGGCGGGGATTGCGGAGTTGCGGCGAATGATATGCTCGCAGTAGCCGTCGACGGTTTCGACGCCGAGCGAAAGCGGCGTCACGTCGAGGAGCAGAGGCGTTTGGAGACCATCGGCGACGGCAACCGCGCCGGTCACCGTGTCGACGTCTTCATCGAGCGCGGCTCGGAGCTCCGCCGGCGCTGAGCTCGCGAGATCGAGCGGGGGCTGTGGTAGTGCAGTGCCCTCGGCGGGTATGTCGGACCGACCGCCGAACGCGTCGTCGCCGAGTTCCATCATCAGGCCTGACGGCTCCTCTTCGAGCTCTTCGGGCTCATCATCAGGGTGACGGCCAATCTCCATCAAGAGACCGGAGGCGTCGGCCATACGCGTGGGCTGGAAGTCGAGCGGGTCGACCGCTCCCGCAACCCTTGTGAGCTCATGCTCGAGCGGCTCTTCGCCCGACCGCGTCGGCGTATCGAAGACGGCGTCGTCGACGGGCAAGTCGTCGGACTTCTTGAGTTGAACCGGAGGCGGCGGTGGCGCCCGACCTGGCAGCGTCGCCTTTCGAGCCGCTCGCGCGACGGGAGGCGGCGGAAGCGGCGGCCGGTCACCGATGTTGGTGACCTCGTCCTCGAAGCTCTCGTCGATGACGATGTCGTGCTCTCCGGTACCCGGTTGCGCCATTTTCTTGAGCGCGACTTTGCCAAGCGGAGCCTTTCGAGACGGAACGGCCAACGACTGCGCCTGAAGCGCGGCGCCCTGGGCAACGACCAAATCGGGGTCGATGTTCACGAGCGGCTTGCGCCCGAAGTACTCGGCGACCATCCGCTGAAGCAAAGGAATCCGCGTCGAGCCACCGACCAGAATCACGTTGTCGAGCTGCGTCGGACGAAGTCCGGCTGCCTTCATCGCGTCTTCACAGACGTCGAAGCTCCGGGCCACGAGCGGCTGACACATGTGCTCGATCTGCTGGCGCGTGAGCGCGTAGTCCAAGTTGAGCCCCACACCGCCATCCCCGTAGGCGAGCTCCTCGATGCAGAGTTTCACGTCGGGCTTGGTCGAGAGCTGGATCTTTGCCCACTCTGCGGCCGCGCGCAGTCGCTCGTACGCCTGTCGGTCCTGGCGAGCGTCGTAGCGATTCTGCTCGAGGAATTGGGCAGCCATGTGGTCGGCGACCGCAGTGTCGACGTCGTCGCCTCCGAGGAACGTGTCACCCGCAGTCGCGAGCACCTCGAACACGTCGCCGGCAAGCTGCAGAATCGTGATGTCGAATGTACCGCCGCCGAGGTCGTACACAGCGACGCGCTCCGTCGAAGTTTTGTTGTAGCCGTACGCGAGCGCCGCGGCGGTCGGCTCGTTGAGGATGCGCAGCACGTCGAGGCCGGCAACCCGTCCAGCGGCCTTGGTCGCACTTCGCTGAAGTTCATTGAAGTTGGCAGGTACCGTCACGACCGCCTGGCTGCACTCCTTGCCGAGCGACTCCTCCGCGACCTTCCGAACGTGCCGAAGCACGAACGCGCTGATCTCGCTCAGCGTGTACGTCTCGCCGCGCGCGGTGACCAGTACGCCTCCGCTCGGGCCTTCGGAGAGCTCGAACGGAAACCGCTCTTGGGCCTGCTTGACCTCGTAACTCGTATAGGGCCGACCGATGAGCCGCTTGACCGAGTACACGGTGTTCTGCGCATCGAGTAGGCGCCGCTCTTTGGCGGAGGCGCCCACCAGGACATCTCCGCTCGGATGGAATGAAACGACCGAGGGGATCAGCTTTAGGCCGTCGCTCCCTGCCAGAATCCGCCCTCCAGGCTGGTCGGCCACGGCGACCACGGAATTCGTCGTACCTAGGTCGATCCCAATGACGGGTCCGTTACTCACACTCCCTTACCCCCCGAGAAAAGACTCCCCTAATTGCCCCACTAAGGATAACGCGTTGTTCCCCCGATTACACATTTCCAAGCGCGTAGGGCCTAATTTGTTGCGGGTTCTTGGGGTTCCGGCGATTCGCCCTCTTCGCCCTCTTCGCCCTCGGCCACGGGCTCGACGTCGACGACTTGCTCCGCCTCACGCAGACGAATGACCCGCACCCCTTGAGTGTTGCGGCCCGTCTCCCGAATCTCGCTGACCCGAGTCCGAATGACCTGGCCACCGTTGGTGATCACCATCAACTGGTCATCTGGAGACACCAGCCGGAGCTTGACGAGGGCGCCGTTGCGCTCAGAGGTGTCCATGCCGATGATGCCCTTCCCCCCTCGGTTTTGCGTCCGCCACTCCGCCACCTTCGTGCGCTTGCCGTAGCCGTTCGCACTGACGGTGAGCACCTGCTGGTCGCCGTCTTCCTCGATGATGTCCATGCCGATGACGAAGTCGCCTTCGCGAATGTCGATGCCCTTCACGCCCATCGAATCGCGGCCCATCGCCCGAACGTCTCCCACGGGAAAACGGATGCTCATTCCGCGCGAGGTCCCGATCAGCACGTGTTGACCCGGCGTCACGATGCGGGCGGTCAACAGGCCATCTCCTTCGCCGATTGCCACAGCGATGATCCCGGTCTGCCGGATATTCTCGTACGCGCTTAGGTTCGTGCGCTTCACGCGTCCTCGCCGGGTGCACGTCAGGAGATACCCGTCCTCGACGAACTCACGGATCGGAAGAATCGCCGCGACGCGCTCGTCCGGCTCCATGCCGACGAGGTTCACGACTGCCCTTCCCCGCGCCGCGCGGCTGGTTTCGGGAATCTGATAGACCTTCTTCAGGTACCCCTTGCCCTTGTCGCTCAGGAACAAGACGTTCGCGTGCGCGTTGACGACGAAGACCCAGCTCACGAAGTCTTGATCGCGGGTGTCCATGGCTCTGAGGCCCTTGCCGCCGCGGCCCTGCGCGCGATACTCGCTGAGCGGCACGCGTTTCACGTAGCCCGCGTGCGACACGGTCACGACCACCTCTTCGTCTGGAACGAGGTCCTCGATCGAGATGTCCCCTTCCGCTTCGACGATTTCGGTGCGGCGGGCGTCACCGAAGCGCTCCCGGATCTCGTCGAGCTCTGTGACGATGACCTCGTCGAGAAGCTCCTTGCTCGCAAGGATCGCCTCGAGCTCGCCGATCAAATCGCACAGAGTGCCGTACTCGGTGGCAAGCTTCTCGCGTTCGAGGCCGGTCAGACGAGACAAGCGCATCTCGAGGATCGCCTTCGCTTGGCGCTCGCTGAGGTAGTATTCGCCACGTCCCTTCGCGGCTTCGATCTCCGCTTCGGGTCGGCCGGCACGCTTCACGAACTCTTCGAGCCCGGTAAGCGGTAGCTTCACCAATCGCTCGCGCGCCTCGTCGGCATCTTTCGAGGAACGAATCGTGCTGACCACGAGATCGACGTCGGTAACCGCCATCCCGAGGCCTTCAACGAGCTCTCGCTGTGCGATGGCCTGACGAAGGTCGTGGCGAGTTCGGCGAACGACGACCTCGCGCCTGTGGTCGATGAAGCGAAGCAGGGCGGACCGGAGGTCGAGCACCTCGGGACGCTGTCCGACGATGGCCAGACAGTTGTAGCCGAAGGTGCTTTGTAGCGCGGTCATTTGGTAGAGCTTGTTCAGGACGATTTCGCCGTGGGCGTCACGCTTGAGCTCGATGACGACCCGCATGCCCGCCCGGTCGGACTCGTCGCGGATGTCGCTGATGCCCTCGAGCCGTTTGTCGCGGACCAAGTCGGCGACTTTCTTCAGCAGCTCGGCCTTGTTCACCTGATAGGGGATTTCGGTGATGACGATCATCTCGCGATCGCCCTTGCCGGACATCTCCTCGATGGTCGCCCGAGCACGCATCACGATGCGGCCGCGGCCCGTCCGGTAACCTAGGTGGATGCCCGCGCGGCCATAGATGTACCCCCCCGTCGGGAAGTCGGGCCCCGTGACGCCCAGCCGGCCGGTCTCGTCCTCATCCTGCATGAGCTCATCGACGGTGAGTTCGGGGTTGCCCATCAGACGCACGGTGGCGTCGAGCACCTCGCGCAGGTTGTGGGGCGGGATGTTGGTAGCCATCCCGACGGCGATGCCACCGGACCCGTTGATCAGCAGGTTTGGAATCCGGCTCGGCAGAACCAGCGGCTCACTTTCGGAGTCGTCGAAGTTTGGGCCGAAGTCTACGGTTTCTTTTTCGATATCGGCGAGAAGCTCCGACGCGAGCCGGGACATCCGGACCTCGGTGTAACGCATCGCCGCAGCGGGGTCGCCGTCGACCGAGCCGAAGTTCCCCTGCCCGTCGACCAGCGGGTAGCGCATGGAGAAATCCTGCGCCATACGAACGAGCGCATCATAAACAGCGCTGTCGCCATGCGGGTGGTACTTGCCGAGCACGTCACCAACGATGCGGGCGCTTTTTCGGTAAGAGCTGTTCCAGTGCACCTTCTGCTCGTGCATTGAGTAGAGGATGCGCCGGTGAACCGGCTTGAGGCCGTCCCGTACGTCCGGAATGGCTCGCCCGATGATGACGCTCATCGCGTAATCGAGGTACGAGCGCCTCATCTCGTCTTCGAGTGCCACCGGCTGCTTCTGTGGAGATTCCGCCATCAACTACTGCTCCCGCGCGTCGTTCCCCAGAGCTTCGACGCCGGCGCGAAGCTACCACGTGCGCCCCCCCCCTGCACGCACTCTCAGGGGTTCCGAACTGCTGTTTTTTGGCTGCTTCCGATGAAGTTTCGTAAACCCCGGAGGAGGGCCGGAGCAAGACGGGAAATGGACACTGCAATGCGCGATCTGGAGCGGATCGAAGAGCGATCGTCTGAAGAGGGACGAGGCGTCTTGGTGCTCTCGGGCGTGGGCCTGGTTGCGGCGATAGCGGTCGTGGTCGGCGCGGTTGCAGCCCTCCCCGACGGCAGTCACTCCCAACCGGAAGACCCGCTGCAGATGTTGGTGATTGCTGACGAGGTCGAACGCGAAGAGCCAGCCAAAGAGCCGGCCGCAGACCCGGGCATCGACCCCGAGACCCTGAGCTTCCCCACCACCCTAGTCACCGAGACGCGCCCCGAGGTCGCCGCCGCGATGGCCGCCGCCGCCGCCGAGCTCGCGCACCTCGACCCGGTGACCAATCCTCCACCGCGCTCCGACATCGCCGCGGGCTTACCGGCCGCGATCACCGCCGGCCCCGACCGCCAGGTGGTCGAAATGGCAGCGATCCGCGACCCACTCGTCGCAGCGACGGTGTCCGAAAGGACGACGGCCTCTCCAGCTGGACACGAGGGCCGCTACACCCTGCAGGTCATCAGCTACCGAGACGCACAAGAGGCGCAGGTGTTTGCAAGCGCACTACGCAAGCGAGGACATGCAGCGTACGTGACAACCGGCACGGTCGAAGACCGGGGCACCCATTGGCGAG
>JAFDFW010000166.1 GCA_019309605.1 Deltaproteobacteria bacterium
GACGTAGAGTCGCGGGCCGGGCGGACGGTGTTCACGGTGGTGTTGCCGCAGGGCTGAAGGAACTCGAGCCCATTCGCGATCACCGACGCTGACACTGACACTGACACTGACACTGACACTGACACTTACTGTGACACTGACATGGACGTACGGAGGGGCACGGGGGAACGCGATGCGGGGGTTCGGCGGCGTGTGAGTGACAATCGCCAAGACAGCAATCACCTGCGATTGGCGCGAGCTCCGAGGGGCGCCTTGCGTGGCCTCCGTCCCCCAGCCTCTCCGGCCACCTTTGCAAGGCGCCCCGTCCGTTGAACCCCCGTGTCGCGTTCCCCCGTGCCCCGGCCCGCCTTACACCGTCGGCAACGACCCGGGCATCTGCGCTTTCGGCTGCGTCAGAATCGGAACGTACCGCCAAGCGAAACAAACGAATCCCAGGAACCACGCTACCGCCGACACCGCTAACAAGGGGCGCGCTCCCGGCCCGACGGTTGCAGCAACCCGACAGATCGCCGCAACCGTGATCAACACATACGCCGCGGTCAGCACCGGGTGGCTCTCCAACGCGCGACCCGTGTGGCCTAGGGCCGCGCGGCCCGAGATGGCGATGATCATGGTCGTGACGGCGCCGCTTGTCAGGGCGTGGACACCTGCGGTTTGGGGAAGCAGGCCGATCTCTGCGAAGGCCAGCAAGAGGAAGCCGAGAGGAAGCCACGAGAAGGCGACATGCAACACCCAGACCAGAGGCTCGCTTCCAGTGTGAATCCCTTGCCAACGGGTGAGCCTGATGAACAGCATGACGCTGGTGATCAACCCGATGACGGCAGTCCACCGCGCCGGAGCTTCGAGCAAATGCAGGATCGCGAACGCGACCATGAGCCAAGTCGTCAATAGATCGAAGCGATCGAACATGGGCGGTAGCGTCGCCGGCTCGCGTTTCTGCTCCAGGAGTTGACGTTTCAACCAGTTGCGCGTGAACCCGGGAATGACGCGGCCGCCAATCAAGTTGACGAGCAAGACCACGAGCCAAAGGCCCGCAAAGAGCGCGGTCTTGGTCCAGCCCGCGTTGCGCGTCATCCCCAAGAAGAAAAGCCCGTTCATCAGCGGCAACAGGCCCAAAATCAGGAGCACCTTGTAGTTACGCTGACTGCGGGCGCTGATGACCTCACGGCTCATCAGCACGAAGAGCAGTACGCCGTATCCGAGGTCTGTGGCGATCGCGGGTGCCAGCAATGCGGGAGACGGCAAGGCGAACAGGATGCGTGCGATCAGCCATAGAGCGCTGAGAATCATCAAGGGAGCGCCGGCGACCGGGGGACGCTTGGTCCACATCGCAACGGCGGTGAGCGCAAAGCCACCGATCGCCGCCCCGGCAAAGCCGTAAATCATCTCGTGCGCGTGCCACCAGCTAGGCGCTCCGAGCGAGGTCGGCATCGGCAGATACCCAAGCCAGGCTGCCGCCCACAGCGGGACGACGGCAATCGCGTAGAGCGTCGCGAGGAGGAAGAGGGAGCGGAAGGCGTAGGTGAAGATGACGGTCATGGTTTCCTGGGTTTTGGGGTCGATCGCGCCCCTGGGTCAGGGTACAACGAGCCGACCCACTGATGGCAGACGAATCAAATGAAAGAAAGGTGATCATTGCCATCCTTCTGACCTCGACACTGCTGACAATGCTCGGCATCGCCGGGGTGCTCAGAGGCGCTTACGACCTGTCCCTGGCTCCCCTTCCCGAAGACGTTCGTGAACTCTACGACCCGGAGGACGAAGTCACCGACGCCGAAGTCCAGCTCCTCGAAGCCCAGGTCACCAATCCCTATCGTCGGCCGCTGGCCGCGGCCAATGTCGTGGTGTCGGCGTTGGTGCTCATCGGTAGCTTCATGTTGAGCTGGCGCCGCAAGCTTGCGCTGTGGTGGATCAGGCAGGCGGTGGTAGCGAAGCTGATTTGGATCGCCGCATACACCGTCTCACTCGTCTCGCACATCAAGCTGACCTTTGCGCCATTGCCTCTCGAACACCCAGGTGGAGCGCTCCCCGAAGTCATGGCAGGCGTCATCCTCGTCAGCACGTTCAGTGGAGCCCTACACGTGGCCGCGGCCTACCGAGCCACACGCCCCGACATCGGGGAGTTCATCACATCCAACGCCAAGCCCTGAGGCCTAGCCGGGGGCGTGGCCCCGTGGACGATGCAAAGCATCGACTTTACGGGGTCAAAAATTGATGCGGCGCATGATGGCCCGGGGAAGTGCTCGGATGACCGCCATGATGAGTCGCCACGGCGCGGGCGCATACACCACCGGCGCACCGCGGTCGATCGCGCCGAGCACCCGCTGAGCAACGGCGTCCGGCTCGCCAGCGAACGGCGGCGGATCGAGACCCGCGGTCATGCTCGTCTTGACGAAGCCAGGTTTGACGGTGACCACCCGTAGGCCGTCGGCGCGGTGTTTGTGATCCAGCCCCTCTAGGTAGCGAGTAAGGCCTGCCTTCGCCGCGCCGTAGAGGATCACCGGCTTGCGCCCTCGTTCACCGGCGACCGAGCTGAACACGCACAATGCGCCGCCGCCTTCCTCGAGCAACGCCTTCTTCGCCGCCTCGCAAAACATGACGGTGTTGGAGAAATTGATACGAAGGAGTCGCTCAGCAAGCGCGGGATCGGCCTCGAGCTCCTCTTGAGTGGCGAAAACCCCGGCAGTCACCACGACCGCGTCTAGGCCTCCAAGCGCCTCTCGTGCAGCCTCGATCGCTGAAGCAAACGTCTCGGGGTTCTCGAGGTCGCAAGCCACGCTGCCCACCGAGTCGGTCGCGCCGCGCACGCTCAAGTCGGCCGCGCTGCGCTCGAGGTCGACGATGTTTCGACCGAGGAGACAGATCGTGTCCCCGCGCTCCGCCATCTGACGCGCCAACGCGCGTCCCATCCCTTTGGTCGCACCCAGAAACGCAACTCTCATCTCAGTCCCCAAGTAAGCGCACGGACTGCGCGCTTCGAAATCTATGGTCCGGATCCCAACGATCGCGAACGGCCCTGAATTCGTCGAGACGGGGCCCCTCCATCGCTTCAAAGTGCTCACGCCGCGTGAATGAATCCTTGGCGAGGTAGACGCGCCCGCCCTCCTGCAGCACTTGCTCGTTCAGGGCGTCGACGAGCTCTTGGGTGTCGTCGCGCACGGCGATGTCGAGCGCCAGCGTGATGCCCGGGCGCGGGAAAGAGAGAATGCCGCTGCTCTCGCGCCCGAAATCCTTGATGACGCACAAGAAGGATGCCCCTCCGCGCGTGGTGAGAACGTCGAGGACGCGTCGCGCGGAGCTACGGCCCGCCTCGCGCGGCAACACGCATTGATACTGGGTGAACCCTCGCCGGCCGTACATCCGGTTCCAGGAACCGATGGCGTCGAGAGGATAGTAGAACGACTCGTGACTCACGATCCCGCTCGATTGACGGCGCCACTGCTTGCGATAGTAGAGTTCGTTGAACATCCGGATGGTGAGTCCGCTGATAACCCACTCGGGCCAGTCGAAGCGGAGCCTCGGCTGGAAGCCTCGCTTGGGGGCGCCGGACGGAGCCTGGTCGGCCTCGGCCCATCGGCCGGTCATCAGGATGCCACGACCCATGTGCTTGCCACGCGCGAGGCAATCGATCCAACCCATGGTGTACGGCCATTCCGGCGCGGCATCCTCCAGCGCGTCCTGGAATTCGTCGATGTTGTGAATGCGTCGACTCTCCTGCCAGATCCACTGCGAAGGGATTCGACGCATTCCGAACTCGACCTCGAGAATGTGGCCCGTCAAACCCATCCCTCCGATCGTGGCGCGGAAGAGGTCGGGGTGTCGCTCGGGCGAGCACTCGAGCACACGGCCGTCGGCCACGCGCATCTTGAGCGCCGTAACGTGGTCGCCGAAGTTCCCGTCCCGGTGTTGGTTCTTTCCGTGGACGTCCGCGGCAACCATCCCCCCGAGGGTCACGAACTTCGTGCCAGGGGAGACAGGCGAGAAGTAGCCGCGTGGCATCAGCAGACGATTGAGCTCACTCAGCGCGAGCCCCGACTCGGCGCGGAAAAGACCTGTGTCGTCGTCGAGGCTCAAGATTCGATCGGCGAACGTCGTGTTCAACACGTCGGGCCGATCGTCGGGAGGCAGGGACGCGTCGCCATACGAGCGCCCGAGGCCTCGCGAAAGATTCGCATCGGCGCTCATGCGCTCGATATCTTCACCCAGTCGCTCGCGTCCTCGAGCCGAATGCCGGCCCCAACCCGAGAGCGTCGAAAGCGGTGGCTCACGCATGACGCAGGTAGTGTAGCGCGAGGAGAGGCAGGACCCTAGCGCCCACGCTTTGGCATGAGCGCCTTGCGAAGCTCGTCGGCGCGATCGGTGCGCTCCCAGGTGAAGGTCTTCTCAGTGCGGCCGAAATGCCCGTAGGCTGCGGTGGGGGCGTAGATCGGTCGGAGGAGGTTCAGCGTGTCGACGATCGCGGCGGGGCGAAAATCGAACACCTTGGAAACCACTTTGCTAATCTTTTCGTCCGATACAACGCCTGTGCCGAAGGTCGTCACGTAGACACCCATCGGCTTGGCGACGCCGATCGCATACGCGACCTGCACCTCGCAGCGTGACGCCAACTTGGCAGCCACGATGTTCTTGGCCACGTAGCGCGCGAAGTAGGCCGCGCTGCGGTCGACCTTGGAAGGGTCCTTGCCGCTGAATGCGCCACCGCCGTGCCGCCCCATACCACCGTAGGTGTCGACGATGATCTTGCGGCCCGTCAGGCCAGCGTCGCCGTAGGGACCACCGACGACAAAGCGGCCCGTCGGGTTGATGTGAAACTTGGTCTTCTTGTCGATCATCTTGGCTGGAACGGTCGGCTTGATGACCTCCTCGATGATCGCCTCTCTGAGAGCGCGTTGCTTGACGCTCGCCGCGTGCTGGGTCGACACCACGATCGCGTCGAAGCGAAGCGGCTTGTCGTCCTCATACTCGACGGTGACCTGAGTCTTACCGTCCGGGCGAAGCCCCTCGATGATGTTCTTCCTGCGGACCTGTGTGAGCCGGCGCGCGAGCTTGTGAGACAGGTCGATCGGCATCGGCATGAGTTGGCGGGTCTCGTTGACGGCGTAGCCGAACATGAGACCCTGGTCGCCAGCCCCCTGCTCCTTTTTCGCGCTGGAGTCGACGCCCATGGCGATGTCCGGCGATTGCTGCTCGACGGCAGCCAGGACTCCACAGGTATCGGCATCGAAGCCCATCGACGAGTCCGTGTAGCCAATCTCTGCGATCGTCTTTCGCACGACCTTCGCGATCTCGATGTTCGCCTTCGAGGTGACCTCACCGCCACAGACGACAAAGCCGGTCTTGACCATGGTCTCAACCGCAACGCGCGATTTCGGGTCTTGCGTGAGGTAGGCGTCGAGCAGCGAATCGCTGATCTTGTCACAGATTTTGTCTGGGTGACCCTCGGTCACGGACTCGGAAGTGAA
>JAFDFW010000167.1 GCA_019309605.1 Deltaproteobacteria bacterium
GCTGCTCGGGGTCGTCCGGGCCCTGTCGAAGGATGAGAACGTCGCCGTGGTCGTCGAGCATGATCCGGAGATGATCCTCGGTGCAGACCGTGTGATCGAGCTCGGCCCGGGCGCCGGCGAGAACGGTGGACAAATCGTCTTCGACGGTACCCCGACTGCGTTGCGCAAAGCCAAGACCGCGACGGGCGCCGCCCTCAAATCCAATAGGGCCGTGTTCGGGACGCGTCGCGAGGCCGCAGGGACGATCGAAGTGACCGGAGCGTCCGGGCACAACCTTCGCTCGGTCGATGCCTCCTTCCCGCTCGGCGTGATGACCTGCGTGACGTCCTCGAGACCCTGCTACCTGCCATTCAGCGCCAGCTCGGTGTGAAGTCGGAGGGTGCGCCGCTCGACCACGATACCGTGACGGGATTCGAGTCGCTCCAAGGCGTGGTGGGGGTGGATCAGGCTCCGCTTGGTCGAACTTCGCGCGGCAATGCTGCGACATATTTGAAGATTTGGGAGGCATTTAGAAAGCGCTTCACCCAGCAGCCGCTCGCCAAGGAGCGAGGCTACAAGCCGGGGTTCTTCTCCTTCAACGTCCCGGGCGGGCGCTGCGAACCCTGCCGGGGCGACGGCGCAGAGACCGTCGAGATGCAGTTCTTGGCGGACGTCGTCTTCAGTTGTCCCGAATGCCAGGGCCGGCGCTTCGTGGGGCCGGTGCTCGATGTGGAGTACATGGGCCTCAGCATCGCCGACGTCCTCGAGCTCACAGCCCAGCAGGCGGCCGAGCATTTCGTCGATGACGCGATCCTCTCTCGCTCGCTCAAGCCGCTGCTGGACGTCGGGCTCGGCTACCTGCGCTTGGGGCAGCCTCTCAATACCCTATCCGGCGGCGAGGCGCAGCGGCTCAAGCTTGCCGAAGCGCTCTTGCGAGCCACGCCTGGCTCTCTCTTGATCTTCGACGAGCCGACGGCCGGGCTTCACGCCAACGACGTCGAGCCTTTGATGAAGGTCCTGGACGATCTGGTCGAGCGTGGCGACACGGTCATCATCGTCGAGCACGACATGCACGTCGCGGCGCGTGCCGACCACGTGATCGACCTCGGGCCGGGCGCCGGGGCCGGAGGCGGCCGAATCGTCGCGAACGGGTCCCCCGAAGCGGTGGCGAAAGAGAAAGCATCTCAGACAGCGCCATATCTCGCCCGCGCGCTCGGCAAGTCAAAGGGCAAGCGCGCCGCGAGCCGCAAGAAGGCCAAGTCAGCGAGCGCACCGCTTCGCGAGATCCGAATCGCCGGGGCCCGCGAGCACAACCTCAAAGACGTCACGGTACACATCCCGCGCGACGAGCTCGTCGTCCTGACTGGCCCGAGCGGAAGCGGAAAGAGCACCTTGGCGTTTGATGTTCTGTTCGCCGAAGGACAGCGCCGATATTTGGAGACGCTTTCACCGTATGCGCGGCAGTACATGCCGCAGCTTCCAAGGCCATCGGTCGACCAGGTGGTCGGCGTTCCGCCAAGTGTGTCGCTCGAGCAGCGGATGACGCGCGCGGGGGCGAACTCGACCGTCGCCACGGTGACCGAGGTCTCGCACTACTTGCGCTTGATCTGGGCGCGCATTGGCGTTCTGCATTGCGTGGATTGCAAGGTGCCGATCGCGGCGCGCCCAGCGAGCCAGCTGGTCCACGATGTGAAGCGTCGCTTTGGCGCCAAGAGGGTAACCCTCCTCGCGCCCGTGGTGCGCGGCCGAAAGGGCATCCACCGGGAGCTACTCAAGAAGGCGATGAAAGACGGCTTCACCGAGGCGCGCATCGACGGCCAGCTTCGGGCGCTCGAAGCAGGGATGAAGCTCGATCGGTACACCGAGCACGACGTCGAGCTGGTGGTCGGCCGCATCTCGGCGAAGAGCGCCGAGCTCTTGGGCCTTCTCGAGAACGCCTTGAAAGTGGGGGACGGAGCCGCCTGGGCGATTGCGGGCAGCCACGAGATGCAGCTCTCGAGCAAGCAAGCATGCCCAAGCTGCGGCCGCGGCTACCCGGAGCTCGACCCGAGGTTCTTCTCCTTCAACACCCGGCATGGCCAGTGCCCTGCATGTGAAGGGCGTGGGGAGATCATTGAAAAGAGCCGCCGCGGCCGGCGGCGGAAGCGAGCGATCGAGAAGCGCCTGTGTGACCAATGCGACCAGACACGCCTCTCACCACTGGCCCGTGGAGTCACCGTCGACGACCTGTCGATCACGACGCTCTTCGATCAAAGCGTCTCGGAGGTCGTCGAGACACTGCAGCAGTTCGCCCTCGATGGACGTGACGAGATCATCGCCAAGACGCCGCTTCACGAAGCGCTGCGCCGCCTCTCGTTCCTCGAGGAGGTGGGTTTGGGCTACCTCGGTCTCGGTCGCGCGGCGAACACGCTGAGCGGCGGCGAGATGCAGCGGGTACGGCTTGCTGCCCAGCTCGGCAGTGGGCTCACCGGAGTCCTGTACGTGCTCGACGAACCCACCATCGGCCTTCACCCGCGCGACACCGGACGTCTACTCGGCGCGCTTCGGGGCCTCGTCAATCGAGGAAATTCCGTATTGGTCGTGGAGCACGACGCTGACACCATCCGAGCGGCTGACCATATCATCGACGTGGGGCCCGGGGGCGGTAAGCACGGCGGACGTGTGATATCCCAAGGCGGTTTACGCACGATGAAGGGCTCGGTCACTGCCGCCGCCCTCGGGCGCCCCCCCAAGGTACCCGCCAAACGGCGCCCGACGCGGGGGGGCTCGTGGTTGGAGCTAACCGGCGTCAACCACCACAACCTCGAGAACGTCGATGTGCGTTTCCCTCTCGAGCGTTTCGTGGCCGTGACCGGCGTCAGCGGCTCCGGAAAGAGCTCGTTGGTTCGCGAGGTGTTGCTGCGCGCGACCCGCGAGGCCGTCGGGATGGTCAACGACTCGCCCGCGGGCGACTTCAAGAAGATCAAAGGCTTCCAATCATTGAAGCGCGCGATCGAGATCGACCAAAGCCCGATCGGGCGGACGCCGCGTTCGGTTCCTGCGACGTACATCGGCATCTGGAACACGGTACGCCAACTCTTGGCAGGGACGCCCGAAGCGCGTGCACGAGGCTACACCGCAAGCCGTTTCTCGTTCAACGTCGAGCAAGGCCGCTGCCCCGAGTGCAAAGGGCAGAGCTCGATTCACGTGGAGATGGCATTCCTTCCCGACGTCGACGTGCCCTGTGAAACCTGCAGCGGGATGCGCTTCACGCCGGAGACGCTCGCGGTCCGCTGGCAGGGCCTCAACGCTGGCGAGCTGCTCGAACTCGAGGTCTCCGAAGCCGTCGAGGTGTTCTCGCCCGTGAGGCAGATTCGCCAACCGCTGGAGCTCCTCGACGAGCTCGGCCTCGGCTATCTGCACCTCGGTCAACCCTCGAACACGCTCAGCGGCGGTGAAGCGCAGCGAATCAAGCTCGTGTCTGAGCTAGCAGCCGGCCTCAACACAGGGCCGACCCTGTACGTGATGGACGAACCGACCACTGGGCTTCACCGCGACGACGTCGACCGCCTTCTCGGCGTCCTCGACCGCCTGGTCCAACGCGGCGACACCGTCGCAGTCATCGAACACCATCCGGACGTCATGCTAGCGGCGGACTGGATCATCGACCTCGGCCCCGAGGGCGGCGCACAAGGGGGGCGGGTAGTCGCGCAGGGGACTCCTGAAACCATCGCGAGCCGCAAAGTCAGCCACACTGGGCAGGTGCTGAGGCGCGAACTGGAACGATAGGTCGCAGTGCCAGCGTCAGTGTGTGCCGAGCTCTTTGAGATCCGGCCCCGACCACAGAGTGGTGGCGAGCCTCTCCTGAAGGTCGGCGGCCGTCAGGCCGTGCCGCACCTCTCGCACGCGGATGCCATCCGGGGTGAAGTCGAATACGGCGATGGGGCAGATGAGGCGCGTGATTTGAATTCCCGTTTCCGGTTCCGGGCCGACGAGGGAGCCGAGGCCTTCGAGGGTCGAGGTGCTCAGTCCGACCACCGGGCATCCGAGAGCAGACGGGCCGGCGTCGGTGGTCGCTCGTCCTTGCGGGGACACGGCGCTCACTTCGACGAACGCTATCTCTGGGGGCTGTTGTTCGGTCGTTCTACCGAGTGCCTCGAGGGCGCTTCGCACCGATTGTGGCAGGCCGTCTCCGAACCAAACGCCCTGTTTGGATTCGCACTCCTGCGTGGCGCGCAAAACCACGCGTTCGAGGTCAGCTGCGTGCTCGAGCGATCGCATCGGTGAAACGCCGAAAGAGGTAACGTGAGTCGTGCGGACCCGCAGCGGCTTCTGGATGGTACTGAACGCTGAACGCGCCTGTCTCGAGGTGCTCGATGCCTTCGCAGGTGTCGTCGTTCAAGTGGAGGTGAGTCAGCTCGCACTTGTCTTTCAGAGAGTCCACGTCGACGCAGAAGCCGTGGTTCTGGGTCGTGACCTCGATGCGGCCCGTCTTGAGGTCCTTGACCGGCTGATTGAGACCTCGATGGCCAAACTTGAGCTTGTAGCTCTGCCCCCCGAGCGCGAGGCTCATCAGCTGGTGGCCGAGACAGATGCCAAAGAGCGGGCGTTGGCCGAGAAGGCCGCGCACCGTCTCAATGCCCCCTGACACCGCCGCCGGGTCGCCAGGGCCGTTGGACAAGAAGATACCGTCCGGGTCGAGCGCCAGCACCTCTTCGGCACTCGCCGTCGCGGGAACGACCGTGACCTTGCACCCCTCGTCCACGAGGCAGCGCAGAATGTTGAGCTTCACCCCGAAGTCCATCGCGACGACGTGCCAGGGGCGCACGCCCTCACGTTGCTCCGACCATACGCCGCTGCCTTCGGTCCACTGGTAGACATCGGGCGTCGTGACCTCGCCGGTGAGGTTCTGGCCCATCATCGGAGGCGCAGCTTTGGCACGATCGTGGAGTGTCGCCGGATCTTCAGTCCCGATGGCGGCCATCTGCGCGCCTACGTCCCGGATGTGCCGAGTGAGCGTGCGCGTATCGATGCCCGTGATGCCGACGATGCCGCGCTTCTGGAGGTAGGCGTTCAGGGACTCCTGCGTGCGCCAGTTGCTCTCGACGGCGGACAGTTCTCGCACGACGAAGCCTCGCAGGGCAGGGCGCCGGGCTTCGCCGTCTTCGATGGTGATGCCGGTGTTGCCAATTTGCGGAGCCGTCATGGTGACGATTTGACCGCAGTACGATGGGTCGGTCAGCACCTCTTCGTAGCCCGTCATGCCGGTGGTGAACACCGCTTCGCCGGTGGCCGCGCCTTCGGCGCCAAAGCTCTGTCCCGAAAAGCGGGTTCCATCTGCAAGTACGAGGTGTGCTGGTTTGATCATGTTCCGAGCTCGTGCACGATTTTACCCCCGACAATCGTCATGACGGGCCTCCCCATCAGCTCACGATCGAGCAACGGGGTGTTGTGCGATTTGGAGCGTAGCGCTTCCTTGTCGAGAATCCATTGGGCTTCCGGGTCGAGGAGCGTGACGTCCGCGCGCCGACCCTCCCGAAGAGAGCCACCTTCGTAGTCCGGCATCAATCGAGCCGGGGCGGTCGAGAGTGTCTCCACGAACCGGAGAGGCTTGAACACTCCGTCACGGACCAGCTGAAACATCGACCCAATCGCGCTCTCGAGTCCGTTGATCCCGACC
>JAFDFW010000168.1 GCA_019309605.1 Deltaproteobacteria bacterium
GTCTTCGAGCACCCGCTCCGTCGTCGCCGCCATCAACGCGCTCTTCGTGGGAAAGTGCTTGAACAGTGTTCCGTGCGCGACCCCCGCCCGTTCCGCGACCGCCGCAGTCGACAGCCGGCTGTAGCCCCGCTCGGCGAGCAGCTCCGCGGTGGCGTCGAGAAGCTTCCCGCGCGTCTTGGCCGCACGCCCGCTGCGAACCGAGCCTGTTTTTCCTAGGGATTCGGTTGGGGCAGTCACGAAAGTGAGTATCTACTCACTCACTTGGGATGTCTATAGGGAGGTTGGCTTGGACCGGGAGATTGCGAGCGCCTTGGAGGCTGTAGTGGATCGGCAGCTCACTCGCAGTCAGGAAGCGGATCGAGGCCGTTCTCACTTCGGAAGGCGTTGGCCATCGTGCAGGTCTTTTCCCACATGCGGACGAAGTCCTCGGCGGCGTTGAACATGGGGGTGAGGAGCTCCCAGGTGACGCCGCCGTTGCGCATGTCTTGAATGAGGTCGGGGAACAAACCGATGTGCTGCATGCCGTCGAGGTTGACGTCCCAGCCCGTGTTGAAGCCTTCGGGGACTGAGACGTTGTCGTTCTTCCATTTCACCAAGGGCCGAATCTGACGAAGCGCGCCACCACCGCCAACCGCAACCGCTTCATCGAGCAACGGCCGCTCGGCGCCGTCATCTCGGAGCTGCCACGACTGTCGCGCGATCACGACTCGTCGATTCTCGTCGGGGGCCGTGAGCCATGGGATTGTGTCCCAGGTAGGCTGGTCGTCATAGTCCTCGTAGATGACGCCCGAGAACTCTTGGAGCTGCGCTTGCAGCATCTGCGTGCTCGGGCATTCGGAGCTCCAGAACTCGGATTGCATGCTGCCGTTGTACTCGCAGAGCTCTGCAAATGGCCCGTGCGGGTCGCCTCGGGTCACCCAATCTCGGGGCCAGAGCGCCAGGTGCGTCAGGTCTTCCTCGGGCGTTGCGGGGGTGAACCCGCCTTCCGCGTATTGGCGCTTGTCGATGATGCGTCGGCACGCGTTGCCTGCGCCAAACCGGCTTGCGATGCCCGGCGCGAAACCGTTCATGTCGAAACCGGGGGTCGCGCCGTGACCGCCCATCCAGTCGACCGCGGTCAGATACTTCCTCGCATAGGACTTCGAGCTGAAGTCACAGTTGTTGCTGATGACGGGGCCCGCGAGGGTACCGCACCCTGCCCCCAGCACCTGGGTCCCCGAAACGCTCACCGTAATACTGCCACCCGCTTCGGCGATTCGCCGCACCTCGTCTTCTGACTTGGAGATCTCCGACTCATAGCCGAGGTTGTCCCGAAGGGTGACGTTGCTAGGCGAGGTGCCGCTTCGCTCGCAGCCGCGCAGCTCGGTGTGAACGCCGAACACGGGGTACTCC
This sequence comes from Deltaproteobacteria bacterium, assembly GCA_019309605.1. Classification (GTDB taxonomy): domain Bacteria; phylum Myxococcota_A; class Polyangia; order Polyangiales; family Houyiibacteriaceae; genus SG8-38. Next base: position 1,393 of record JAFDFW010000168.1, read on the forward strand.
GAGAACTCGTCCTCCGGCAGGCCCGCCATAGAACGAAAGCGCTCGGTGACTTGGTGGGCTCCGAGGCGAGTGTTCTGCGAGAAGTGGTCGGTGTCGAGCAGCATGCCGTGTGCCATCATCTCGGTGAGGAACCGCTCGCCCTCTTCTTTGAGGCCCACTGCGTTGAAGTGACGCTTCTGCGAGCGGCGCTCGGGTTGCCGATAACCCTCCATGACGCTTTCGGGAGGGTTGCCCGGAAGGGGAAGGAACAGCCCTTCGAGGGAGCACTGCCGATTTGGCAAGAGGCCGCCGGGCCCGTGCCCCAACAGCCACGCCAGCGAATGCAATCGGTGGGGCTGCAAGAACGAAGGCGTGTCGAGGATGTCCTCACCATCGACATGCTGCGGCACGAGCGGCGCCAGGTCCGACATGCCCAGGCGATAGTTCACGTGTCGAAGGTCCCCGATCCAATCCGTCAGCCCGGGTAGACCCGGGGTATGCGTCGTTTGGAAATACCCGTGGTTTACGATGTTCCACGGGCAGCCCTCGGGACCGCAATCACAGGTCTCGCCGTCGCAGCTGACCGGAAGCAAGCTATCCGCAGGATTCCAAGTGCCGATCGGCACGCCACCGAACGGAAAAGGCAAGCTGGCGGGCAAGCCAATCGGGACCCCTGGGAGGAGCGACTCCCACTTGCCGTCGTCTTGGTTCGTCTCGTCTCGGGTGATGTTGTTGTAGTAGTTGCCGGCGACGTAGGTGTCTTGGAACAAGGCGGTTCCGCCGAGGGGGTTGTCCATGCCATGAATGGGCGTGACCTTTCGGATGCCCATTCGGTGCAGGTCGACCACCTGTTGTTCGATCGAGTCGCTGCTGGACCTCAGCTTGCCGAGCTCGGCCACTTCGACGCCCAAGATCAAGGCGATGCGGCCGCTCCGAATGATCGCGCGGGCGTCGGAGGGACTCAGCGCAATGGCGGCGATGTCGCGAAGCGCACCGGGCGGAAAACGAGGATTGCCAGGTGCGGCGACCAGACGCTGGATGGCGGTGACGTGATCCTCGATGGCGGTCCAGTCGTCGTAGTCGTCACGGGCGTCGAGCACCGCTTGAAGCGCTCGACCGTTGTGCACGTCGACCACCATCAGGCGCATCCCGCCCTGCCAGGCGCGGCGGATCATGTCTTTTTGATAGTGGTTATGAAATTGCCCGAAGCTCTGTCCCGAATGGGTGCCGTCGCCGCGATCGAAATCGCGGTCTTCGACCAGGCCGGGGATGCGAGTCTCTTCTGCGCCGGCGAGCGCGGCGAAGGCGCGCAGCATCGGGCCCATTTCAATAGCGCCGCTGGTGGGCATTTCGGCGCCGTGATAACGATGCCCCGTGATGAGTGGCGTGCTCGCCAGCGCGGCAGAGACGCCTGTTACGACTGCAATGCAAGCGCCGCGAGCCGCGGCCTCGACGATCGGGCCGACGAAGGGAAGCGCCGCGAGTGGTGCGCTCGTCACGATGCATGTCCCAATCGCAGCGCTCTGTAGCTGAACCACCACGTCGGCTCGGACTGTGCACGCGGTGCTCTTGCGCGGGTCGCGGATTTCAGGCCTCACGACCTCGCCGCGCAGATCGCGAATCGCGTGCAGCGGATCGAGGCAGTTGTAGACGTTGCGGAGCTCGTCTTGCACGTCGCCCCAGATGAAGTGACCGCCGAAGGATATGTTGGCGGTGGGGTGCGCGTGCGTTTCGGTCGTGCCCCAGAGCGGTTGCTCGGTCAGCACGTGGCCGACGTCCGAGGGTGGCCCTCCGGGCATCATGCCCACGGCAAGGATCTCGGTGCCTTTCGGTGCCTCGTCACTGCATTGAAAATCATCGGCGTTGACGTGCGCAAAGCGATCGACCCAAAGGCAGTGGGTGACGCTCGGGCAAATCCGCTCTTGTACGGGGTCGCGCGGCTCATCGACGATGCGGAAACGGACGATGCGCCCTTCGTACTCGTCGACGCCCCAGACCACGCGGCGACCCATGTACTCGCCGTCTTGTAGAGCGGACGCGGAGCGCACGATGACCCAGACGGGGTTGTCGGGGTCGCGCTTGGGCATGGTCTCCCAGTTCACGGGGAACTCGGAAGTCCCGATTCCCTGATGCGTCGCCGCGAGCACTTTGGCGTCGTTGTCACTGACTGAGAGGGCTTGCAGCTCGACGCGCTGCGCGACGTCGGAGGCACCTCCGAGCACGAAGTGTAGATAAGGTGCATCGACGACGAAGGGCGGTGACCACAGCGCGCCGGTGTAGGATTCGGGAAGGCGGCCGCCGGGACGGGCGAGGTGACTGAAACGAAGATCCGCGGTGCCGATCCACCAGTTGCCTTGCTGATTGACGTCGCGGCTGAACTCCCAGTAGTCGCCGCCGATGTCGGATTCGATGGAAGGCGTGAAGCCCGGGGGCGCGAGGCGCTCGACCGACACGTTGTTTCCGTAGACGGGCGTGTTGAAATCGTCGCTCGTCCAAGGGTCGAGCACGCCGGCCTCGAAGCTGAAGCCCATGCCACCAGAGCACGGTTCCCCCTCGACAGGGGCGGTCGGAATGTCATAGGGAAACGGGCCGCGCGGCTCGGGCGCGGTCGACCTCGCCGAAGGCACGTTGACCGGCTCGTCGGTAGCCTCCGGACAAAGCCGCGCGTCGGTTTCCGAGCAAGGCAAGTGAGGCGGATCGGGGTACGGGTCGCGCCGCTGAGGCACTTCTTCGGGCGGTGTGCTCGTGTACGTGGTTTCCTCCACGCTGTGACTCAGGCAAATCGTGGCCGGCGCTACGCGAATGGTTTCGCCGGGCGGAATGTCGATGGGCTCGCCATCTTCGTCGACCAGGCCCTCTGCACCGGTTGCCGTGATCTCGATCCCGTGATCGAGCACCTCTTCGGTGTAGTAGAGGCAACCCCCGTCAGCGAGAAACGGCCCCCCTTCGCCGTCGACGTGGCGGATACCCGTGCTGGAATCCGGGTCGACCCCAGCGTCCGAGGGACCTCCTTCACCGCCGTCGCAAGCGACGACGAGCACTGCGAGCAGGAGCACGCAGAGGACACGAGTCGAACGCACCATCAGGAGCTACGATGCCTTGTTCACGCAAAGGCGTAAACAGTGAGCCTCGACCCCGCGAAAAGGCCACCCGGCAGGGTGAATTGATCACCGTGGGGTAGGCGTGGCCTGTGGTTTGGGAGGGTACAAGGTCGGCGGCTGATGAGGCCGATGTCGAGGTATGTGCTTCGTTACTTCCGATCACGCGGAGATCGACCGAGACGCTTGGCTCGCCTGCCTCCATCGCCTCTGCGCGCTACGGCTTTGAGCTCTAGTTGTAGGCCCAGAGCGGCGACGTATTTCTCGAGCGTCGAGAGGCGTATATCGGAGCCGGACTCTAAATGGCTGACGCAGGCGCCCTACTCTTCGTAGACCTCTCGCCGGTGGCCGATCTTGACGACCAGCACCTCGTCCGGAGGCTCGATGCGGTAGATCACGCGGTAGTCGCCGACGCGCAGGCGGCGGGCGCCTCGGAGGCTGTAGCGGAGCGGTTTGCCGAGCTCGAAGGGGTGGGTGGTGAGCTTGGTTTCGATCGCGCGGCGGATTTGGCGTTTGGCCGACTTGGGGAGCGCGGGGATGTCGTCGGCGATGACGCTTCGCAAGTACTCGACCCGGTAGGTCAATCCCAGGCCTCGTCGTGGGAGATTCGGCGTTGCTTCTTGCGGAGGCGGGCGTCGGCGACCTTGGAGAAGTGGCGGTCTTCCTGGTACTCGAGGGCCTCTTCAATGAGGCGAAGGCTCGTGCGCGAGATCGATTCTTCACGTTCGTCCGCCAGGCGCTCGATGGCCGCATAGGTCGCATCGTCGATCGTGATGTTGATTCGCTTCTTCTGAGTGGGCATTTGCATAGTGTAACACTTTTACATCACTGCGATGTGGGTGCCCGACGCTCGCAACATCAGCAAGGTTATCGGCCAAGGCCCGGAGAAGTTGCGCTGGGTATCAAGTTTGGTGAGGCCGTGCGGCCTGTTGTTTTGGCTGTCGCCGGTCGCCCTTTGGGCACGGTGAGCGTGCGTTGCTAATCTGACGATTCGGACGCGTTCGCGCTGGGCGCCGAGATGACGTCCGACAAGACGTGCGACAAAGGGCCGCTGAGCCGCCCACGCGCAAACTGCGCGCCGCCTCCTCCGCCAAGCAGCGGCAACCTCAACGACGACTGTGTCGCGCGAATCAACCAGCTGCGTTGGGAGTGCCAGTGCCTGCCGCCACTGACGCGTTGGAAGGGCGGCGAGCAATGCGCGAACAAGCACGCGAAGTACGACAGCAAGCGAGGCATTCACGGGGGCTTCAACAAGGGAATATGTAAACCCGAAGGTTTGGCACAAAACGAGTGCCCCGGCTGGCCTTCGAACAGCGGCATCATCGAGGGATGCCTCCAAGCCATGTGGGACGAAGGGCCCGGCAAGCGATTTTCGAAGCACGGCCATTACATCAATATGAGCAACCCGAGCTACGAACGCGTCGCCTGCGGCTTTGCCAAGAGCGCTGACGGCGACATCTGGAGCGTGCAGAACTTTCGGTGACTACGGCGCCCAACAGCAAAGCAGACACTAGGTGGCTGCGTGGCCGGTTGTTTCTAAGCGCCTTCAGCGCTCGAGCTCGAGGATGACTCCGGCCTGGCCGACTGCGTAGACGTTGCCGTTCGCGACGCCCCAGACGTTGCGTAGGCGCCCGAATGTTGGGGTCTTCATGGGCTCCCAGGTGTCTCCATCGTAGCGGAGGATGGTGGCTTGTTCTCCGACTGCGAAGACTTCGTTGGGGGCGGTGGCGTGGACGCCAAACAGAGTGGTCTCGCTACCGCTTTCGACCTTCGTCCATTCGATGCCATCATAGTGGTGGATTTCGCCGTACGGGCCGACCGCCCAGACGTCATCGGGTCCGGTGCCCGAGACCGCCTGGAACTGGACGTCAGTGTCAGTCGGCATGCGCTCCCATGACACGCCATCGAAGTGGATGATGGTGCCTCCGCCGCCGACCGCGAAGATGTCGCTCGGGCCGCTGCCCCACACGTCGATAAGCACCTCGGAGGTGTTGGAGCTCATCGGCTGCCAGTTGGCGCCATTCCAGGCGATGACGATGCCACCGGCCTGCTCGCGGACCAGCGGTTGCCGTCGAAGTGCGAAACAAACCCCGCAGGAGCGACGGCCCACACATCGGAGTCGTTGGCCGCCCAAACGCTCTCGGCGCCGACCGAGAGCGGGATCTCGGTGTTCTCGAAGGCCCATTCGAAGCTGTCGAAGTGCCGAACGATCCCGAAGTCGCCATCGGAGCCCGCGGTGTAGATGTTGCTCGGGGAGGTTCCCATGATGTCGGCGTAGAACTCGTCTCGACCTTGGAAGAGGGTGGCCCAATCGCCATCAACGCGGCGAAAGATCGAGCCTCGATCGCCGAGCATCCAAACGTCGTCCTCTCCGAGGTCGAATGCGCCGTGGAGCGCCACGCCCGGTTCGAGGTCGGCCTGGGCCCAGCTCGTACCATTGAAATCGAGCACCGTGCCATCACGGCCCATGGCGAAGACTTCGCGTTCGGAGGTGCCATG
>JAFDFW010000169.1 GCA_019309605.1 Deltaproteobacteria bacterium
GCGAAGGCGGCGCCGGCGGTTCGGCTGGCGACGGCGGCGAAGGCGGCGCCGGCGGTTCGGCTGGCGACGGCGGTGAAGGCGGCTCAGGTGGTGCAGGCGGCTCAGGTGGTGCAGGCGGCGCCGGCGGCATGCCGGAGAACGAGTGCCCGTTCTTCACGAGCGTGCTGTACAGCCCCACGGATCAGTCCCTCGGCAACCTCGTCGACGTCGCGTCTACTTGGCTCGACCTGGACGGCGACCCCATACAGGTGCTCGTGTCCTCCACCTGCGGCGCGGTCGCCAATCCTCTGCAGCTCGCGGATAGCATCACGGGCAAGAGCGCCACGACAGTCCGTTGCGACGTGGTGAAGCAATGCGTGATCACCGTCAGAGCCTCGGACGACGGCTTCCAGGTCTGCCGCGGGATCAATCCCGGCGAGCACTCGACGGCCATCATCACCTGCCAGCCTGCCCTGCCGTAGGTAGGTGTGTGCAGATCGTTTGGAAGCTCACACTTCCAACTGGCGGGAGTTGATCTCTCGCTGCTCGCCGTGTATCCCAAGGGGCCGCTAATTCAGCGGTCCCCCGTGATGACATCCATGCAAAGAGCCCTACTTGGGGTGTGGATCGTGTGCCTGTGCGCCTGCTTCGCGTTCGGGTGCGGCCCGAGCGATGAGGGCTGCCCCGCTCAGATTGTCTTGAGGGCCGACCCCATGGTTCTCCCGCCGAACGTGTATGAGACCGACATCACAGTGCATGTCGAAAAGGAGGACCCGAACGACCCGAGGGAAGTAAGGACAACGCTCAGGGCGGCGAGCGGCAGCTTTGGCGACGTGCACGCGCGCGAAACCACATATACCTGTGATCGCACCGTTGCGGGCTCCGTCGAGATATGCGTCAAAGCCGATGTGGCGGATGGAGACGAGGCCATGTCGCTGCAAGAAAATGGCTCGATTGGAAGCTCGTCCGAATATCTTGGGGGCCCGCACATCAGCGACCGGCCCGACTGCTCGTCGACCCGTTGCATCAAAGTGGAGTGTCCCAAGGGCCCATGTCCGGTGTGGAAGGAGATCTTGGTCCGCCCAACCACGCAGTCACTCGGCAACCTGGTGGATGTGAGGACCACGATCTTCGGTTCGACGGACGAGGCCGTGAAAATGAAAGTGGAGTCGGATTGCGGGGTCGTCGGCGAGTCAACGAAAGCAGGCAGCACTTCGACCAGCACCGTCTCGTGCGACTTTCTTGGAGAGTGTTCGGTCGTCATCAGAGTGATCGACGAACGGAACCCACAGTGCGACGGCACCGGTCAGCGAGGCAGCGCTGTCATCCCTGTGTTGTGTCAGCAGGACGAGCTCTAGGGGGAGTCTTTTTCCGGCTCGACGATGTGGAACTCGACGCGGCGATTCTTCGCAAGCTCTGCCTTCGTCTTGGCATCGGGAACAACCGGCCGCGTGGGACCGAAGCCCTCGGCGACCAGGCGGTCCTTCGAGACACCCTTGCCAACCAGGTACTCGACGACTGAGCCAGCGCGGCGCTTCGACAGCTTCATGTTGTAGCCGAGAGTGCCGGTCCGATCGGTGTGACCCTCGATTCGGATCTGTCCGATTTCGGGATGCGCCCGGATGACCGCAGCGATGTTGTCGAGCAGCGGGAAGGCGCGCGGCAGGATCTGTGCGCTATTGAGACGGAAGTACACCTTCTCGAGAATCTTCAGTTGCTCTGTCGTGATTAGGACCAACTGAGGCTCCTGGCAGCCCTGATTCGCGACGGTGCCTGGCTCGTCCGGGCAGTTGTCGGTGCGGTCGGGCACGCTGTCACCGTCGCGGTCCGGCTCGGGGCAGCCGTTGGTGACCGCCGGGCCTGGCTCGTTCGGACAGGCATCGTCCACGTCGAGGATGCCGTCGCCGTCGTTGTCGGGATCCGGACAGCCGTCCTCGTCCTCGAAGCCATCGAAGTCCTCTGGCTCGTTCGGACACTCGTCGTCCACGTCGAGGATTCCGTCGCCGTCATTGTCTAGGTCCGGACAGCCGTCTTCATCCTGGAAGCCATCGAAGTCTTCTGGCTCGTTCGGACATGCGTCGTCCGGGTCGAGGAGGCCGTCGCCGTCGGTATCCAACACCGGTGCGCGTTCAGGCATCGTGTAGGCGATCATACCGGTCGCACGCCAATCGGGGGCGCCGTAGCCCGCGTGAACGCCTGCCGAACCGGCCGCACCGACCACGAAGCCCTTCGGGTGGAAGTACTTGACGCCGCCGAGAACCTCGATCGGGCTGTTCTCGCGGTTGGCGAAACCGGCTGTTGCGTCGGAGCGACCCAGTGACGTTCGGCCAAACCCCTCAGCCGTGAGCATCACTTTGTCCTGCGCCACGAGGACCTGAAGACCCGCACCCCAGGTCGCCTCGTTGGCGAGCGCCAAGAGATCTTGGTCACTGAGGCTCTGGGTGTTGTTGAGCTTGTAGCCGAAGTTGAGTGGAATGCGGACCAGGTCGCCCGGGTTGAAGGTCATCAAGAGCTCGAACCAGCCACCGAGGTAAGGGCTGACGTCGGGCTGTCCGCGATAGTTCTGCTCGCTGTCGGCCACAGAAGCGGTGGAGATCGTCATGGTGGCCTGGAGCGCGATCTCAAAGACATCATCTCGCGTGCCGTAGAGATTGCCTCGTGCGCCCAAGTACGTGTCGCCCATGCCACTGCCGCTTGCCAGGAGAGACTCGAAGGGGGTGCCTGTAAGGACGTCCGAGGCCTCGCCGCCCGACTTGACGATGAACTGATACGGAATGTCCATGAAGATCACCAGGTGATCCCAGAGACCCAGGTTCCACATGAGGTGGCCGGTTAGCTGCTGCTTCACGAGCTGGAGGTTCACACGATTGCCACCGCTATCGGTGGTCCTGAACACCAGCGGGTCGTCGGCGTACTCCATGTAGATCTGAACGCCAAAACGCTTGTGCCCCTGCCCGTCCGCCGTACTGACCGCGCACGCTGGAAGCGAACACCAGCGTCGCCAGCGCGAAGACTGGCCAACTCAGGACCCGAATACGGGGACGGGGCACCGTCGCACGCTACTTGCACACGCAAGCGCCTGTAAAGGAGGAAATCAGCCAAGGACGCGGCCCGTCGGGCGTGACAGCTGCCCGCAGCTCATTATAGGTAGCTGCATGGCGAGCGAGACGAAGAAGACGTACTGCCGATTGTGCACCGCCTCCTGCGCCATCGATGTGGATGTCGAGGACGGGCGTGCGGTCGCTGTGCGCGGCACGCGATGAAGCTGGAGTGGCCTGCAAGCGTAGTGCAGGTGGTGGTCCCGGCGGGACTGCTCCTCGCGATCGGAGAGGGCCTGCGCTTGGTGTTGCTGAACGACGCCTCGGAGCTGGGGCTGAGTCCAACCGTGGTCGCGATTGGGCTGCTGCTCTGCGGCACTGCGATCACGGCCATCTTGGGTGTCTGTGGCGCCGAGCTTCTGAGCGTCGCGCTGCCCGAGGCTGCGCCAACTGGGCGACTCTGGCTGGTCCGAGTGGCGCTGTTCGCTCTGCTCGTGGGACCGTGTTTCGTGCTTGCGCGAGCCGTGTTGTCTGGAACCGGTGTCACCTTGGCGCTCGGCGCTGCAAAGCCCGCCGTCGTTGTGCTGGCCACAGCGATCTTCGCCGCGACGCCCCTGGTGGCGACCCCATTGCTGCGTGGCTACCTCCGCTGGATCGCGAGCAAGCCACCGACCAAGCGCTGGCCGCTCGGCGTGCTGTTCGTGGTGCTGGCCGTTGCCTGTGACGCAGCCAACCGTCGCTTCTTCGTTGGGCTGTACGATTGGGCGCACACCAGCCTCGCTGCGTTCACAGCCCTGGGCATCGCGCTCGGCTTGGCGACACTGCGCCCGGTCCGTCCGCTCACGCCGCGAGTCACGGCAGCACTTTGGGTGGCTCTGCTTCTCGTCGCGGCCGTCGGCGCTGCGGATGTGAGCTCCCGTCTAGCAGCGGACTCACGAACCCTAGCGCGTGTGCTCGATGCGACGACGGTTGCCCGTGAGGTCTTACGCGTGACTTGGGCCGCCTCGGACTTCGACGGAGACGGCTACTCGGCCCTGTGGCAAGGCGGTGACTGCGACGACAGCAACCCCGCGGTCCACATCGGCGCCATCGATGTCCCCGACAACGGCCTCGACGAAGACTGTCGCGGCGGCGACCTGTCACTCGGCAGCAGCGCGACGCCTCCTCAACAAGACTCTGCCGGTGCCGCACGGCCCGCACCGCCCCTTGCAGAACGGGCGAAGCTCCCGGACATCCTGATCCTGTCGCTCGACGGCATTCAGCCGGGGCACCTCGGCAGACGCCGAACATCGATGCGCTCGCCGTGCGCGGCACGCGGTTCACCCATGTCTACGCCAGTTCGCCGCAGACCTGGACGACGCTGCCAGCCATGCTGACCGGAGTCAGCTACGAGCGGCTCTACCCCAACGTCCACCCCGGCTTTGGGAAGACGACGGCTCGCAAGCACCCGCCGGTTCCGTCGCTCATGACCGAGCTGGCTGGCGCCGGTTATCTGTCGCTCATATCAGCGAAGGTGTGGCCAGCATGGGACTTCGCCGAGGACCCCGAAGTCGAACACGTCCCGGCGCCGCCTTCCGCCCTCAATGAGAGACTGTCGGAGGAGCTCGGAGAATCAAACCGACCCCTCGCCTACTTCGCCCACTACATGGGTACTCACCGCGCTCACGCGCGCAACTTCCACGCCGAGATGACGACCGGGCTCTCCGCCGGGAACGCGAAGGCGCGTGAAAAGTTGGCGTCTCTTCTCGAGGACTACGACGAGACCATCGCCAAGGCCGACGCTTACGTTGGCGCGTTCATCGAGCTGCAAAAGTCGCGCGGTCGGTGGGACAACACGGTCATCGTCGTGACGGCGGACCACGGCGAAGAATACGGCGAGCATGGAAGTCTCGGTCACGGCCGCACGCTCTACGAAGAAACGATTCGAGTACCCCTGATCGTCGTCACGCCGCGGAGCAAGCCGCTCGTAGTCGACGACGCCGTCACGCTGCTCGACCTGGCGCCCACCATTCGCGACCTGGCGGGCCTGCCGCCCACGGAGGAAAGCGAGGGACGGTCGCTCGTGCCGTATCTGGAGGGAGGAAGCCGCACAGATTGGCCGATCCTTGTGCGCCAACGAATGCACAGCCTCAGACAAGCGGTCCTGTATCGACAGTGGAAGCTCATCCTCACTGGCCAATCCCGTGAGCTCTACGACCTGAAGCGCGACCCCAAAGAACGGCGCAATCTCGTGGACGCGCATCCCCGCCGAGTCACGGCGCTGAGCGATCTGATGAGCGCCTGCGCGCAAATGGGCTGCGCGAACGTTCCCGAGGCTTTCCTCGCGAAGACGCGGCGTCTCCTGGGGCGCTAGACGTCTCACGAGTTCCCCGGGCTGAGGTGTTTGTGTTCGTGGGACGGGTTCCCTGCTAAGAAGGGGCATGCTTAGAGTCGTGCTCGCGATAGGCTTGCTCGTTGGGTGCTTGGGGTTCGTTGGCGGGTGCAGCGGGTCCGAACCCTCGGTGGCCATCGACGATGACGAATTCTCGGTGGCGCTGTTCGCCAATCCTCCGGCGGAGCTCGGTCCGCAGACGCGGTGGTGGTGGCCGGGCGGTGCGGTGGATGACGCGACGCTTCGCGCGCAGCTTGGTCAGTTTGCGGAGCTGGGATACGGCGCGGTTGAGATTCAGCCGTTCATGTCCGCCGTCACGAATACAGATTTGCGCGAGGACGCTCGCATTCGCTCGGTCGGCGACGCTGCGTTTCTCGAGCGGCTCCACAGCGCGGCCTGCGCGGCGCAAGAGCTCGGGCTCTCCTGGGACCTCACCTTGGGAAGCGGTTGGTCGACTGGGGGCGTGAGCCTCGACGACGATAGCGAGCGACAACTGCTCGCAGCGGAGCTGACGCTGACGGGCCCATCGACTTACAGCGGCCCACTGCCCGATGCGGAACCGCCGGCTTGGATCGAGGCTACGAATCGCCTGGTGCATGCGATCGACGGCTTCGATGAGGCGCTCAGCCTGGTTTCGGTACTCGCAGCCGAAGTCATCGACGAGACGGAGGGTGCGCCGGCGACATTGGGCGACATCGTTGACCTGACCTCGCAAGTGGATGGCGGAACGCTCGCCTGGGATGTCCCGGCTGGAACCCATCGGGTCTTTGCGATCTACGAAAACCAAACACAGCACTTTCCCGCGGGCAACGCGTACCCGGGAGAGCTCGAAGAGGCACGCCTGCTCGATCACCTGGACCGTCGAGGTGTCGAGACCTTCCTCGAACAGGAATTTGGTGCATGGGTCGAAGCGGTCGCCGACTGTCCTCCGCGCGCGGTGTTCGTCGACAGCTTCGAGCTGGTCGGCGAGCTCCCCTGGACGACGACGTTTGGATCGAAGTTCGCGAGCTCCCTCGGATATGAGATCGGTCCCCTACTCCCGTTTCTGTTCTTGGAGGGAGGCGAATCCGAGTATGTGAATCTTCTCGCTGGCGAACGGCCGGCCCGCTATCAGGCGACCGACGAGCGGGGTCTTCGCGCGCGCGAGGATTACGAAGCGTTTCGCGGGAGCCTGTTTGCCGAGGAGCTCATCGCACCGTTGTACGCCTGGTTGCATGAGCGAAGCATCGATCTCCGGCTGCAGTCCCACGGGGGGTACGCCGATGTGCTCGATGCGTACGGCATGGCCGATGTCCCGGAATCCGAAAGCCTGTACGGAGGCGGGTCCTATGACTTCCTACGGCTGTCCGCCTCTGCCGCACACGTCGGGGGCCAACGGTACGTGAGCAGCGAGACCTTCCCAACGGTCGGCACGCTGTACTTGAGCTTGGACGAGGTGCGGATCCTGATGGGGCGGGCGTTTAGCGCAGGCATCAATCGGCTGATGCATCACGGCAACGCGTACCCTTACCTGCACCAAGATGGGCAACGCTGGTTTCCGTTCCATCCGCTCGAGGACAGCGCCTTTAAGACCGGGCCGCTCGACCTCACGTTTGACATTCATCCTGACGCCGAGATTTGGGCGTCCTTGCCCGCATTGAACCGCATGGCAGCGAGGCTGGGCTACGCACTGAGCCGCGGCGTGGCGGCGGCGGAGGTGGCGTGGCTCTACCCGGATTGGCGCGCGAAGAATTTCCCGAACTTTGGCGTCGAGCCGGGCGCTCACGAATCGGAAACCAGCGTCGCTCTGAGGCGCGCCGGGTTTGCCTACGACCGTGTCAGCCGCTCGGCACTCGCTGGGTCGACGAGTGCAGACGCGGCGTTGCAGGTCGGTCAGGGTTCCTATCAGGCGCTCCTCGTCGAGGGCGTTCACGCGGCCGAGCCGAAGATGCTCGAGGCGATCGAGCGTGCAGTCGAGGCCGGCGTTGCGGTGGTCTGGCTGGGTGACTTCCCCGAGCGCGCGGACGGCCTGGTCGACGCCGAAGCGAGAGACGCGGCGGTGAGCTCACTCGTAGAGAGCCTGCGTTCGACCGTTACCATCGTGGCTTCCGCGGCGGAGATCCCATCAGCAATCGCGAACGCAGGCGTGACACCTTCGCTGAGCCCCATCGACTCCGCCGGCCTGCAGATGTCGGTAGAGCACCGCAGGGTCAGCAACGGCGATGTCTACTTCCTCTTCAACGAGAGCTACGAGGAACGCACCGACCAGCTACGGATCGCAGGCGCATTTGTTGAAGCTCTCATGCTCGATCCCGACACCGGGACGCCTGTCGCCATGGGCCTCGAGGGCGACGTGCTGACCGTGACCTTGGCGGGCGCCCGCGGAGCGGTTCTTTGGGTCACGCGGCCCTGAGGCCCATTGGCGTTTAGGGCACCGTGATGACGGAGCGCATGCCGAAGTGGTCGGACAGCGGGACTGTCTGGTCACCGACCGGCACGACATCCTCGTCGTAGACGCGTTCGGTGGAAACCACCGATGCGGCCGGCAACTTGTCGAGCAGGATGTGATCGATCCAGACCGAGGTCTCGTCAGGGTCGTTGCCGGGGTTGGTAACCGGGTTGGTGCTGCAGAACGTGCAGAGAGGCGTGTAGTCGGTCGTGTACGCTGGCGCGTAGACGGTCTCGAGTAAGATCAGGGTCTCCTCGCCCTCCGCAACGATGTCTTGTGCGGGGAAGGCGCGGCCCGAGTTGAGATCGCCCAGGATCACTGCGGGTCGGTTGTCGCTGGTCTCCGTCACGTAGTTGATGAGCTTCTCGGCTTGAAGCTCTTGCTCTTCCTGCCAGCCGACGTACTGCCCCGTGTAGGGGAACAAGGGGCCCGAGAAGATCGGCGTGAGATGGTTGCAGTAGGTATCGAGCTCTGCACCGGTGAGGAGCTCGACCGTCGCGCTCAGGATGGTGCGGCGATTATAGGTGCCCGGAATGACCAGCTCCTCGACGTTCTTGAGCGGGCGTCGCGAGAGGATCATCACGCCGTTCTGCCCTTGAAACGCCAAATCTTGATTGACCACCGTGGGGCAACGCGATCGCATGTCAGCGAACGTCTCCGTCGGGAGCTGCGTCGCGACGCAGGCGTAGCAGCGCTGCGCCTCAGCATCCCCGAACAGGAGCGGCAGAGCTGCTTCCGGGCAGCTTGCCGCCGCACAGGCTTCGCTCGTGGTCCGGCCGTCGTCACTGTCTGGAATCGTCGAGCAGTTGTCCCGCAAGCAGTCGACGAAGGTGTTCATTTGGCTCGTGAGGGGCTCCTCGGCGCAGGGCGCGGTCGTTGGAAGCGGCGGCACCTCCCCCTGCTGGTTGGTGGCGTCCTCGACCGGCGTGTCGAGGTCATCCTCGAAAAACGCAGAGTGCGGAAAGGCCTCGGCGGCCCCGTCTCGTATCGCCACCTTGTCCGACTGGTCCCAGACCTCCTGGAGGCAAAGGATGTCCGCGTCGGAGGCGGCGATCGCTTCTATGATGTATGGGCGGCGTGCCACCTCGAACGGGATGAAGGCGCCGGCCAGGGCGACGTTGAATGTGTCGACGGTGACATCTACAGGGTCGCGGGGCTCGGTACCTCCGCTGCTTTCGCCGCAACCGGCCACGAAGGTGAAAATGCTGAGGGTAAAAATACTGAGAACGACTAAGCTACGCATCATGTCCAACTCCCCGGTTTGATGTCCGCGACGACGCGCACGTCACGCGATTGCCAGCCAAAATGCGCGCCCGAAGCCACTACGTCAACCCCCGAAGCTCTGGCGTGAGATTCGAGCGCCGCTATAACTGGGCACCCGATGACGACGCCCAGCGCCACTCGAATTACGGATTGGGATAATCCGGGCCTGCCCCTCTTGCTTCGCCTATTCAACGCGGTGGCCGGATGGCCTACGCGAACATTCGTTTCGCTCGAGCCCGAGGACCTGCTGTCGGCCGCCAGCAAGCAAACGGCGCTGAGCGACTTCGGCGATGATCGGTTTCGCGAACCCTTGGAGATCTTGCTCCGCGCGGTGCAGAGCGAGACGGAGCTATCGACGTTCGGACGCATCGCCCTGCGTCAGTTCATGTTGCAGTTGCTGCGGAGCCGATTGCGTCTCGAAGAGCTCTATCGACTGCATCCGGAAATCGAGGATGAGCAGATCGAACGGCCGATCATCGACTGCGGCCTTCCGAGGACGGGCACTACGCACCTTCTCAAACTACTCAC
>JAFDFW010000170.1 GCA_019309605.1 Deltaproteobacteria bacterium
GGTCGATCTCTGGAACGGGCGGACGCGAATCCACCGTCACGAGGAACTCCTGCACGTTCGGCTCACCGAGCCCATTGTCGACCTGCAGCGCAATGCTGTAGTCGCCCGGCGTGAGACCGGCGGTGTCCCACTCGACAGTCACCGCAGCCCCTTCCGCTGGGCTGGTCACGATGTTGACCCCTGTAGCTGGCGTGCCCATCGACGGGGCTTCCACCGTCCATCGAATCGTCGGCGCACCGGACGCGGTCGCATCGTACTCGAGCACCTCCCCCGCATACAGCCGCTCAGGAGGCGTCGATGTGATCACCGCGGGACCGCCGGTGTCCGCTACGGCAACCGTGAACGCTTGATCGGCGAATGCGCCGCCATCCACTTCGGTCGCGCGGATCGTCACCTCCTGCGGGCCGGCCTGAGCAGAGCTTGGCGTCCAACGAACCGCCCCGGTCTCCGGATCGATCGTCAGGCTGGCAGGCGCCACAGGTGCGCTCCAGACCACCTCACCGTTCGCGACGACATCGGGGTCATAGGCGTACTCCGCGGCGACCGTTGCTTCGGTGGGCGGTTCGGTGATGAACACCGGTCCGCTCAAGCTCTCGACAACTACCTCGAACGCCTGTGTGTCGGTTCCGGCAAGGTTCGTGGCGCTGATCTCTATGGCAACGGCGCCCTTGCTCTGCGGCGTCCAGGTCACGAGGCCGCTTGTCTCATGGACCATGAAGTCGTTGGGGCCTGCCACGACGGCGAAGGTCAACGGAGTCATTCCCCCGGCGGCCACCCTGTAGTTGAACGGGACGCCGACAGTGGCGGTCGTCGGTGGTGTCGAGGTTATTTCCGGTGCCATGTGGCCGTTCGGTGTGCGCCCTCCGCCGCAGCCAGCGACGATCATCCAAGCGGCCACAGAAGCCACGAGCCAAATGCGCATAGATCCAACCATCGATTCCCTCCGAATGCTCGAATTACTATACTACCAGAGTTTTCTGTTCTCCCTGTCTCTTTTTGTTGAAATTTATGGGCTTTCATGGCTTTCAAGATGCCGATTAGACGCACTTTTGCAGTTGCGAAGGCAATTATGACCTGCGAGCATGCAGTCCGTGTTCAACTGGGACGATGTGCGGTATTTCCTGACGCTTCAGCGCGTCGGGACCCTTGCCGCAGCCGGCGCTGCATTAACGCTCGACCCCACGACGGTCGGCCGTCGATTGGTGAAGCTCGAAGAGGAGCTCGGCGCCCGCCTCTTCGACAGAACGCCCAGTGGCTACGTACTGACCGACGCCGGCCACCGCTTGCTGCCGCGCGCAGAACGCATCGAGCGGGAAGCCCTCGGCGTCGAGCGCGATGTCGCAGGGGAAGACCAGAAGCTAGAGGGGGTGGTCCGGCTCACCGCCACCGAGATGCTCGCGACGCGATTCATTGCCCCGCAGCTTCGTCGCTTCCGCGAACGCTATCCGGAGATCCAGCTCGAGCTGCATTGTACCAACCTGGACGTGAACCTCGCCCGGCGCGAAGCCGACATTGCGCTTCGCCTCGCTCGTCCGACACAAGAAGACCTCATCATCAAGCGGCTCTCGTTCATTCACCTCGGACTGTACGCGTCGCTCGACTACGTCGACCGGTTTGGGCTTCCGAAGGAGTCCCTGGCTGGGCACCAGATGATTCTCTTCGTCAACACGCGTCCGTTCCGCCGTGAGAACGATTGGATCGAAGCGCGCATGGGCGGCGCCCGGGTCGCCCTGCGTTCCGACAGCGTATCAGCCACTTATTCGGCCACCGTTGCAGGCACCGGAATCGGCCTGCTGCCCTGCCTGGTCGCCGACCACGATCGTCATCTCGTGCGGGTTCCGCTCGAAGGGGCTCCCGAACCTCGCCAGATTTGGCAGGCGGTTCACAAGGACCTTCGCGACAGCGCACGCATTCGCGCGGTTCTCGATTTTTTGGGGAAGGCACTGACTCCGCCACCGGAGAACACTTCAGCGAGGTAGGCGAATGTCGTCCTACGAAAGCACGATCCCGTCGTGCCCCATCTTGACCGTCAGACGTCGGGAGCCCCAGGTGCCCGGAGCAGGATCGAGTACGCCGGCGCAGCGGACGCCACACTTTGGGCACGCTCCGTCGTCTAGGTTCCAAGCGATTACCTCGTACCAATCGCGGACGATCAGCACCGTCCCGCACGCAGCACAATACGTGGTATCGCCCTCCCGGTCGTGGACGTTGCCGGTGTAGACGTGGCGAATGCCCGCGTCCTTGGCGATCTGCCTGGCGCGCCTCAGCGTCGATCTCGGCGTCGGCGGCACATCGCGCATCTTATAGCTCGGGTGAAATGCCGAAAAGTGAACCGGCACGTCGGAGCCGAGCTCTTCGAAGATCCAGTCTGCCATCCGGCGGATGCCATCTTCCGCATCGTTGTACCCGGGGATCACGAGATTCGTCACCTCGAACCAGATATCGGTCTCGTGACGCAAGTAGCGCAACGTATCGAGCACCGCTTCGAGATGACCACCTGCGATGCGTCGATAGAAGTCTTCGTCGAACGCCTTCAAGTCGATGTTAGCGGCGTCGATGAACGAGAAGAACTCCTCCCGTGGTTCGGCGTTCACGTACCCCGCGGTCACCGCGACGGTACGGATGTCGCGTTCGAGGCATGCAGCCGCCACGTCCCGCGCGTATTCGAGAAAGATCACTGGATCATTGTACGTGAAAGCGACACTACGACAGCCGAGGCGCGCGGCGGCGTTCGCGATCTCCTCCGGACCCGCCGCATCGGCGAGGGTGTCCATCTTCCGCGACTTCGAGATGTCCCAGTTCTGGCAGAACTTACAGGTCAAATTGCAGCCGGCCGTTCCAAACGAGAAGACTGGCGTTCCGGGCAGGAAGTGATTGAGGGGCTTCTTCTCGATCGGATCCACCGCAAAGCCACTGGAGCGACCGTAGGTCGTGAGCACGATCCCGTCGTTCTCGCGGGCGCGCACAAAGCAGAGGCCGCGTTGCCCTTCGTGGAGCTTGCACGCGCGAGGGCAAAGCTCGCAGACGACCCTCCCGTCGTCGAGCGTCGTCGAGTTCGCTCCAATACTCGGTCTGCACGGTCGATGTGAACATCGGCGCCACCAAGGACACCATGGACACGAGTGCCTCGGCTGACAAGCTCGATGACGCAACGTTGACAACTCCCGGGCGGTGCTCACAGTCACGAGGTGGTGACTGTTCGACCACCGGCAGTAGCAGGTTCGTTCTATCCAGCCGACGCGCGCGCATTGCGTACGGTGGTTCGCGAACTTCTCGGCATGGCGCGCCAACGTCGTACGTCAGGCGACCCTTGGCCTAAAGCTCTCATCGTACCGCACGCAGGTTACATGTATTCGGGTCCGGTCGCCGCGAACGCATTCGTCCTGCTCGAACCATCGCGCGAGGTGGTGCAGCGCGTCGTTCGATGGCCTCGCGCTGCCCAGTAACACGGCCTTCGAGACACCCTTGGGCCGGGTGCCGATCGACGAAAGCGCGCGTGGGCTATTGCTCGCCCTGCCCTACGTGGACATTTTCGACGACGCGCACCACTGGGAGCATTCCCTCGAGGTTCAGCTCCCCTTCCTCCAGGAGGTCCTCGGGACGTTTGCAGTCCTTCCCATCGCCGTAGGCCGCGCGTCGCCCGAGCAGGTCGCCGAAGCGTTAGAAGCCCTCTGGGGCGGCGACGAAACCGTAATCGTCATCAGCACGGACCTGAGCCACTACCATGATTACGACACCGCGAAGCGCATGGACAGGGCCACCGCGGGGGCCATCGAGTCTTTGGAACGCGAGCCCCTCGCCCAGGAAGATGCCTGCGGCCGCATTGGGGTGCAGGGTCTGTTGGAAGCCGCGCAGCGGCACGCACTCATTGCGACGACCCTGGATTTGCGGAGCTCAGGTGACACCGCGGGCGGCCGGGACGAGGTCGTCGGCTACGGTGCGTGGGCGTTCACCGTGTCCAAGAACGGCTCTCCGTAGTTTTCGATGCGCGCCGGACCCATTCCGAAGATGTCGGCCAGCGCCTCGATCGACGTCGGTTTGTAGGCGGCGATCTCGAGGAGAGTTCGATCGTGGCAGATGACGTAGGCTGGGACACCCTTGGCGCGCGCGATGTCGAGTCGAGTGGAACGCAGACTTTCAAAGAGTGATGAATCGACGTTCTCTGGAAGCTCGCGAGCGGGCCGCGTTCGCTCCTTTTTGGCCGATCGGGCGCGGCCTGCGTCGGGTGCCGGAACCAGGACGCGAACGGGCTCCTCGTCCTTCATGGTGGCTACCCCAAGGGCCGTCAGATACGGAATCGGAAACTCGCTAGTCGTGAGGTCGACCAAGCCAGCTGTGATCAGCCGCCTGAGGAGCGCGAGAACCCACGCCTTCGGATGGCCTTTGAGCAGCCCGTGGGTGGTGAGTTCGGTCAGCCCGAGCCGGCGAAGGCGTTCATTGTCGGTTCCGTGGAGCATCTCGGAAACAGCCGTCAGGCCAGCGCGCCCCTGGTTGCGCGCGACGCCCGCCAGCGCCTTACGCACGGCGAGTGCCTCCTCTTCGGATGCGCCACGGGCGGTCCCCTCCTCGCCTCGTTCTTCGAGCCGTTCACATACGTCGCAGTGACCGCAGCCGCCGAGCGTCTCCTGCTCGTCACCGAAGTAGCGAAGGATGAAGTCGTGCCGGCAGCTTCCCGCTTCGACGTAGCGCATGAGGTCGAGGAAAAGACGCCATTGTTGCTGCACGTGCTCGGGGTCGGGAGACCCGCCGGGATCTCGACCGCCGCTGAACCCGATCAAGCGGCGCCGAAGCCCCAAGTCACCGGAGCTCGTCAGCAAAAGACCGTGGGCCGGCTGCCCGTCACGCCCAGCACGACCGACTTCTTGATAGTACGCCTCGACCGACCCGGGCGCCTGCGCGTGGATGACCGTGCGAAGATCCGCACGGTCGATACCCATGCCGAATGCGTTGGTGGCGACCACGACATCGAGGGAGCGATCGGCGAAACGCCGGTTGACCCCTTCGCGGACGGATGCCGCAAGCCCCGCATGGTAGGGGGCCACCCGCCAACCTTCTTTGCCGAGTACGTCCGCCAGCTTCTCGGTGTTCCGACGAGTTGCCGCGTACACGATGGCGCCCCCCAGCGGGCTCACGGGCTCGCCGAGCGCACTGCGGAGTGCGCTCAACATCAGCTTGCGCCGTTCGGTGGAGCTGTCGCTTTCGACGACGGCCAAATGAAGGTTCGGCCGCGAGAAGCCTCGCAGGATGACGGCGCTCTGCTCGGAGCCGAGGCTCAAGCGCGCCTGAATCTCGCGGCGCACGATGGGCGTCGCGGTCGCCGTGCATGCGATGAGCCGGGCCGGCCTCAGGCGCTCGATGACTTCACCCAAACGCAGATAGGATGGACGGAAGTCGTGCCCCCATTGCGAGATGCAATGCGCCTCGTCGATGGCCAGCAAAGGGGGCTGGAGCTTTGCGAGCCGCTCGACCAGCCACGGCGATTCGAGGCGCTCGGGCGCGACGTAAACGAGTTGGTAACGGCCTTCGAAGATCTCTCGCTCTCGACGCTGTCTTTCTTCAGCATCCAGCGTCGATGCGAGATAAGTCGCGGCGATCCCACGCTCGGTGAGGGCACGAACCTGATCTTCCATGAGCGCGATGAGGGGCGAGATCACGATGGAGGTGCCATCAAGGACGGCTGCCGGAAGCTGGTAGCAGAGTGACTTGCCCCCACCGGTCGGCGCGATCACCAGGACCTTCCGCCGCCCTTCGAGCAACTCGTCGATCGCTTCTCGCTGCCAAGGATGAAAAGCCGGAAGCCCAAACCTCTCCCGCAAAGCCAAGTCGATGTCGCTCATGAACCGAAGGCAACCTAGTGCGGCCGATGACTGCATGCCAGAGCTATCGGCCGACCCGGTTCAAGGTTGCGAAGCCCCGTGGACGCCGTAATGCGTCGGCTTCAGGTGCTCTTCTTTCGAGCACCGATGGGGTCGGGTTCTTCCGGCAGATTGCGGAGGCCCATCCACGCTAACGCGACGATGTGACTGGCGACCTTTTCTACCGATGGTTTGCGAACGACGCTCCACCACTGACCTACGAGCGTCACCATGCCGATGAGCGCATGGGCGTAGATGGGGGCGATGTCCGGGTCGTAACCGGCTTTTTTGAACGCCTCGGCAAACACGTCGCTCACGCGATCGGCGACTTCATTGAGGAGGCTGGAGAAGCCGCCGGTGCTCGATGCAGTCGCGGGGGCATCATGCGTCAGCACGGCGAATCCGTCCGGGTTGTCCTTGACCCACGTTAGGAAAGCTAACGCGGCTTGCTCTGCGCGCTCCCGCGGCGAGCCTGCGGACAGGGCCTCCGAAATGACCCGGATCACGTACTCCATCTCCCGGTCCACGACGACGGCGTAGAGCCCTTCTTTGCCCCCGAAGTGCTCGTAAACAATCGGCTTTGAGACCTTGGCGCGGGTCGCGATCTCCTCGACGGAGGTCGCTTCGTACCCCTTTTCGGCGAAGACCTGGCGTCCTATCTGGATGAGCTGGGCCCTCCGCGCGGCAGCAGTGAGTTTTTTTCTCGAGGCCATTTGACACAGATACTACGGTGCCGTAAGTTACGCAATAGTAAGTTACTAATACGTAACTTGGAGAAAACCAATGTACCTTCTGATCTGCGCCGCGGTCTTTCTAGCGGCTTATTTGCTCAACACGACGATCATCACCGTCTTCTATCACCGCGGCCTAGCGCACAACGCGGTTGAGCTCCGCCCAGGCGTCCGCAAGTTCGCCGCCCGTTACGGGATCTGGCTGACGGGCCTCGACGCCAAGGGCTGGGTCTGTATGCACCGCAAGCACCACACCCACTCCGACACACCCGAGGATCCGCACAGCCCTGTCCACTACGGTTCAATCGGCGTCCTGCATGGCCAGTTGAAGAGCTATGAACGCACCCTGATCGGCCTCGCGCGTGGCCGAAGCGAATACGCCGATGAGGTAGCCGACCTCGAGTTCGATATCAGCGGGCTCAATCGAAAGGGCCTTTGGTTCCTACCGTATCTTCTGCACCTGCTCATCGCTCTGGCCATCGCCGTGCCGACAGGTATGTGGGCCCTCGGTGCCTGTTACTTCCTCGGCATGATGAGCCATCCAGTCGAGGGCTGGATCGTCAACTCGCTCGGGCACTCCGTCGGCGGCCGCAACTTCGAGACGCCAGACAACTCACGCAACAATCACCTCGCTGCATGGTTGATCCTCGGCGAGGGCTACCAGAACAATCACCACCGCTACCCGGCGTCGGCGAAGTTCTCGTACCAGCCGTGGGAGCTGGACCTTGGCTTCGGGATGAGCTTGGCACTCGAGAAGCTCGGGGTGCTGGAGATCCAACGTGGCCTCCTCATCCCCTCGCCTCCCACCGCAACACGAAGCTTGGCCCGTGACTGATCAGTTACCAGCGATGCGGGTCGTCGATCGATTCGTCGATCACGGGGCGCCCCTTTCGTTTCGCGAGCTCTGCGCTCGCGTGCTCGAAGAAGAGCATGACTACTTGATTCTCGATCTCGACAAAACGACTCATCTCGGACGCAACCTCGGGGAACTCCTCGCATGGGAGCTCTGCGCCCACGAGGTGTACGGCGATTCGGTTACGGGGCGCCCGGTTCGCCGCTGGTTTGGCGGGCGCGTGCTTCTCGATTGGTCACAGCCGGCCAAGCTCATCCGCTACCTCGTCGCTGGCGCACACAGATGGGCCTTGCCTGGGATCTATTACCTCGTCTGGGGCAAGCTGGCGTCGCGCGTACCCTGGCTTCGGCGGCTCGCATACAGCCGCTTCGGCCCGCATCCGACGAGCGCCGTCCAGCGCTGTCCACAAATGGTCGCACTGACGCACCTCGCCTCGGCCGACGAGGCGCTTCTACACAAACTGGCCGGCAGAGTCTGGGACCGCCACTCGCCCGACCTGGTGATTTCAAGTGAAGACCTCGACTGGATTCGCGCTCGCTCACCCGGCATCGAGATCATTCTGAGCAGCGCTTCGCCCAAAGCGATGTTGGACGTGGCGGTTGAAGAGCTCGGTGCAGACCGGGCGACCTACTCCACCACCGAACGAATCAATAGCGGGACGGCCAAAATCGAACGACTGCGTGAAATGTGCCCCCGCCTCTTCGATCCGAAGACAAACGTGCTGGCCATGACGGACACGAGTTACGGCGAGGATCATTGCTGGGCAGAGCACTTTGCGTGCGTCGTCGACATCAATAGCCCCACGCCGTTTGCGCCGATCGTCCCGCAGGCTTCGCCGGCCCGAGCCGTACACTCCGCAACCGTGCTGACCCGCGGAGAACAGCGTCGCCGCGCCAAGGGAGCTACGGGTTATCTCGACGCCCGCAGGAAAGAACGAGCGCCCATGGCGATGGTCGACCTCGACCGCGAGGCACTAGGTTCACTGCTTCGAGATCTGTTGGGCGAGATAAACCAGGTGACCACGCAGGTGGCGCCACTTCCCCGACAGTGGGAGGTGGCACATGCCGTGACCGAGCTCACTGAGGCGTCTCGTGCCCTCCTGACCGTGCCTTGGGCAGTTTCCCCTTGTCCTGAGTAATTCGTGGCGTGACAGCAGAGCCCGGGTGCTGATGGCGCGCTCGCATCGAAGTACTCACGAGCCCAGGCGACGCACTTCTCGTCTTCGGCGGCCGAGTCCCAGCGCGCGTGCACGTTCATTACGTATTCCGCGTCGCGGTGCGGATAG
>JAFDFW010000851.1 GCA_019309605.1 Deltaproteobacteria bacterium
ATCCTTTCTTGTAGACGCCAGCGTCTAGTTTAGTACTATCCGCGGAGTCGCGCTTCTCTGGAGGACTGGCAAAGATGAATCTGAAAAACCTCGTGATATTTGGCGCCTTGTTGGCGATCGTCTTGACCGCCTATTTCTACGGCTGGCACCGAGGAGACGCCGGCAAGCCAGCGGACCTGACCTCGGCCGCACATGCAGGGGCGCCCATGGTCTCGCCGGTCAAGCCGCGCGCACGGGATTTCTACGCGCCCAATAGCGAAAAGCTCGCACCCGATGAGATACGGGTCATCGCCTGCGGCACGGGAATGCCGACGCCGCGTCCGGCACAGGCAGCGGCCTGCTTCCTCATGGAGCTCGGCAATGGCGAGAAGTTCATTTTCGATATTGGGGCAGGGTCGACCGAGCGCCTGTTTGCCCTCCAAATCCCTACGGCCTTCTTGGACAAAGTCTTCATCGGGCATCTGCACGGAGACCACTTCGGAGACGTCGGGGCTTTGTTCGTCGCCGGTGGAATCGCCGGGCGGTTCAGCCCCCTCAGAATCTGGGGCCCGAGCGGCGCAACGCCTGAACTGGGGACGAAGGCCGCCATCGAAGCGATGGAGAAGATGTATGCCTGGGACCTCGCCGGCCGTTTGGGGCAGACGGACGTCCGCGGCTTCAGGACGGAAGTCCACGAGTTCGACTACCGCAAAGAACAGGTGGTCTATCAGGAAAACGGAGTGACGATTCGTGCGTGGCCTGCCATTCACGCCATTGACGGCTCCGTCAGCTACTCCCTCGAGTGGAACGGCCTGAAAATCGTCTTCGGGAGCGACACTTATCCCAACAAGTGGTTCGTCAAGCACGCCAAGAACGCAGATCTCGCCATTCATGAATGCTTCATCACCGTTCCAGACTTGGTCGCCAAGTACCGGCTGACGCCTGAGGCCGCCCTGCAGGTGGGAACGCAGATTCATACCGCGCCAGAGGCTTTCGGAAAGGTCATGAGCATGGTGAAGCCACGTCACGCCGTGGCCTACCACTTCTTCAAGGACACCGATACCACGGGTCCTGTGCTCGAGAGAGTACGCAAGACTTACGACGGACCACTGAGCCTGGCAGAGGACTACATGGTTTGGAATGTCAGCAAAGATGGAATTCGCGAACGCATGGCGGTCGTCGACGAGCATAGCTGGAATCCCCCGTTGGCCTATCCCGCCGAACCGGTCTCGCCGAAGGACCGCGTCGGCTACTCGCCGGAGATCGAAGGCGGACGTCTCGACGTAAGGGATGTAATCGAGCCTATTTATCAAGAAGCGAGCGACGCAGTGGGCCGTGAATTCAAGTATCCGACAAACGACTAGCCGACGAGCTGCGACTTGTCGGGCAACACCTCCCCGAACTGTGGGCAGAGGCACATGACCTGCAATGTTGAGAATCGTCTCTGGTGGAACCGCTTCGTAGTCTTAGGGCTCCTATTGGGCACGCTCACGAGAAGCGCGGCGGCGCAAGACGATGAGCCGGCCGAAGTGGTCACCGAGGAGGACCAAGTGCTCGATCCATCGACGGAAGAACCTGCGGGGGATGAGAATGTCGTCAACAACGCCAACAATCCCTTGGCGGACTTGGTCGCGGTGCAGTTGCACAACTACTACACACCGAAGCTCTACGGTGTGCCCGATGAGTCCGCCAATACGTTTTGGTTACGAATTCTTGCACCCTACAAGAGGCTGATTCCGAGGCTTTCGCTACCGGTAGAGACGAGCCCCTCGGTGACGCCGGATTCCAAGTCCGGACTCGGTGACTCGATTCTCGCCACCAAGCCAGGCAAGCCGCTGCAGTTTGGGGTCGGCCCCTTGTACGTGGCGCCTACTGCAACGAATTCAGCCCTCGGCACTGGGAAGCATCAGCTCGGGTTGGCAAGCGTGCTGGTCTATCCCACGGGGCCCTTGCTCTTTGCCGTGATTGCAACTTGGCAGATCTCCGTCGCCGGCGACAGTTCGCGCTCAAACACCAATTCCATCGTCTTTCAACCGTTGATGACGTTTCAGCTGGGCAACGGATACTACTTGAGGAGCTCATCAATCTGGTTCTTCAACATCGAAACCGGCGACTACAACATCCCATTCGGGCTCGGCGCAGGGAAGGTGCTGAGTCACGGAAAGGCCGTGTTCAACCTCTTCCTCGAACCGCAGTTCACCATCGCGCACAAGGGCATTGGCCAGCCGGCGATCCAGGTCTTCGCCGGGCTCAATGTCCAGTTCATGACGAAGAAGCGCTAGGCCTTAGCGCAGCGGCCGAAACGTGTTCGGGATTGCACTGTCGGTTGTGGTTCACGGCGGGGGACGGGGACGCTTGCGGGTCGACCCCGTATCCGCCGGCCTTTGGAGCGCGGCAAGCACTTGATGCAAGGCGTCCGAACGCTAACTCCCTGGCTTTCGCCGCATCGCATCAACCACCGTGAACAAAGCGCCGACCTCCGCGAGCTCCCGATTCACATCCGGGATTTGTGACATTGTCATAAGAATGTCCGCTAGCGCGTTTTCCTCGTGCTGTTTGGACGTGTTCTCATCGATACCTGTCCGCGAAACCGTTCGAGAATCGTCTGAACCGAGTGTATCGCCAGATGTTCGATTCCCACCGCCTCCACCGATAAGCATCCGAGATCATTTAACTTTGATCTCGGGTGGCAAAATCACTGGCAAAAACCTGGTGAGAAACTGCGGTTGTTTCGGGTGTTTCACTTTTTGCCACCGGCAAAACGATCAGTTTGGCTGGGTTGAGATCGACCTCCAGCTTGGTGAGTTCGCCGCATAGCGTCGACCACTCCCACGACGTGTAGGCATCGTTCTCGACATGGTCCCCATGGGCTAAGAGAGCTCCGCATCCGAGGGAAGCTCTGGACACGGCTGTACGAGAAAGGCACGGTTCGCAGCCAAGACTGCCTGCATGGGAAACGGGAGAAGACCAATGCGAATCCAAGTTCATTTACTAGCCATCGTGTGCGCGAGCGCAGTGCTTACCCTCGGTTGCCAGCCCGCTAAGGAAGCCGCCACGACGGAGCCCGCTGCTGAAGCGCCGAAGGCCCCAACTTCGGAACCGAACGCGGCTGCACCGAGTCCCCG
>JAFDFW010000171.1 GCA_019309605.1 Deltaproteobacteria bacterium
TTCCCCACCACAGTCACTCGATCCACACCGAGCACGTCCAACAATGCCTTGTACTGCGCGCCGACGTCGTCGAGGCTGAACGTTCCGTTTTCGGGCTTGGTCGAATAGCCGTAACCCATGGTGTCGGGCACGATCGTCCGGTAACCATGCTCGGCGAGGAACGGGTAGTTCCTCTTGAAATTGCTCCAGCCGCTCGCCCCCGGGCCACTACCATGCACGAACAAAATGACGCCGCGATCGCCCTCGCCGGCCTCGTGATAGTGCATCGTGACGCCGTTGCCGACATCGGTGTACTTTCCTTCTGGGACCGCTTCTACGACCATGCTTCGAACCTCAAACTAGAACGTGCTCTAGCGCAACGGCGAGAAGCCGGTCAACCCTTCTTGTCGCGCGATTCCTTGGCGCGACGGTATGCCTTGGTGAGGAGCTGCGGCGGATGATGCCCCCAGTCGCTGACCTTGTCGTAGGTCGTGCTCTCCCAACCTTCGCCAACCTCGATGGCCATGGACTTCGCCTGGACCATGAAATGGTGAATCCGCTTGAGCTGCCCTCCCCCGAAGGCCAGCGAGTGATGTCGCGCGTTGGCGTGCATGAAGGTGACGTCGATCTTGTATCCGAAGTACTCGCACCGGATATAGTCGCTCAGCTTCAGCCCGAACATCGCCGCGTAGAACGCTTCGTGCTCGTCCTGATCCTTCGCGGCCACTACGACATGCCCGAAGCCCTGCTCGTCGGCCACGAAGCCCGATCGGACGACGTCCGATACGAACGGCTCTTCGCTTTGCTTGGGGCCATGGAAAATCTCGTTTGGATTGCCGGCTGGGTCGTTGACACGGATGAGGGCCTCGACATTTCGCCGTGCTGCTTCCGCTGGGGTGCCCTCGGTGACTTCGTGCCCCGCGTCCTTCAAGCGTCGTGCGAACGCTTCGAGCTCTAGCGGCCCTTCGACCTCCCAACCGATCGACGCGAGGTCATCTGCGGGCCCCTGCTCGATGAAGAAGCGCTGCTGGTAGCCATCCATTCGCAAGGAAAACCCGGCATCTCCGCGCGGGTCGACCAGCTGGAGGCCGAGAATCTTGGTCCCGAAATCCTCCCATGCCGCGAGGTTGCTGACCTCGAAGACCAGGTACCCCAACTGCTTCACCGAACTCATTTGCTTCGTGTCCGAGCGGATCATAGTACGGAGGCCGCATCTGGCTACGGAGAAAGTTGATGGAATCCACTACACAGCCGAGGGGCCTCACGGTCCCGACCGGGGCGGTCATCGGGACTGTCGTCCTCGCTGGCACTCTGTTTCACACCTGGCTGCACCAGCACGTTCACGGCGTCTACAACGGGACGCAGATCGGCTTGGCGTTCTTCTTGGTGATCAATGTGCTGATCGCCTGGTGGGAGATCGCGCTCTTCGTCTGCCAGGACCAGATTCATGCCGAGTACGAAGCGATCAAGGAACCCTACCGGGGGCGAGCGCTCGTGCGCATCGGAGAGACATTCGCGCGGCCCATCCCCCTCTTCAGAGTGCTCTCGTTCCGCCAATGGACGACCATCTGGTCGAGCTACTCGCTGTTCGATCCCGGCTATTCAGACCGCCGCTCGTTCGGCTACAACATCGATGTCGGAAACGGTTTTACGACTCTCGTCCCGGCGGTACTTTTCGCGTTTGGGATGACGTTCGAGCTGATGCCCGCCCGCGTCCTCGGCATCATCGGTATCATCATCTTCTGGCAGATGTTCTACGGAACCGCCGTCTACTTCTTCCAGTTCTTCAACAACGGCCGTCACAAAGGGCATTCACTCGAAGAGTTGCTGTTGTTCGTCGGCATCAGTAACGCGATGTGGCTTGTCTTTCCGATCTGGGGATTGTGCACGAGCATCCAGATGATCCTGGAGGGCTCCTACGCGGTGTTCCTCTAGAGCAGGCGGCGGGTTCCCGATTTCAACATGATGCGCTGCATCTGATTGAAGTCGGCCACCGCGCTGGGGTTGTCTTGCGAGAATGGATATGGGGCCCCGATCTCGTGAGCCGCGACGAGGCCCGACATGAACGACAGGTCGTGGCCGCCCTCGGGTGTCGTGAAGGTGCCGCAGTAGTGCATGCCGTCTTTGCCTTGCAAAAAGCGCATCATCGACATGATGAGGAGGTTCCGAAGCGACATCGTATGCGTCGGATGGGGTAGCTCGATGCGCTTCTGTACCTTGCCGATCGCCTTCTTCGAATTGAAGGTAACCAGCATGGGCACGCCTTTGTCCTTGATGCTGGGATTCTGCGCGGAAATCACGAAGGTGCACTCGAGCGCGCCCACTTCGTCGATCTCCGAGTAAGTGTTGAAGTCGGAGAGAATTCTCTCCCGATGCTTCTCGGGAAAGATGCTGGTGTCGGAGTGCACCACGAATCTCGCAAACGTGGGATCGACGTCGTCGACGTATTGCGCATTGCCGAAAAGCAGCCGCTGTAACCAGCTCGGAGACTCGATCGCGTTCAACACCGAAGTCGCGTCGCAAGCAAAAACGACCCTGTCGGCCTCGTACGTCCGCCCCTGCGCGTCTCCAATGACGAAGTGCCCGTTGCGACGTTTGACGCTCGTGATCTCGTGGTCGGTGTGCACTTTGTCTGCAAACGGCGCGGTCATCCGGTCGAAAACCTGACGGGGCGCCCCTTCCCAGGTGCCCATCTGCGTCGGCTCCTCGAGCGGAACGATGCTCTCGAGCAACGGCAGAATCACCGCAGGGACGCTGCGCATCGATGTCGTGATGAAGCTTGCACAATGAATAGGAACGAAGATCGTGTCCCAGAAGGCACTCGAGATCCCGAAGAGCCTCGCCAGCCAGTAGAGCGGAATGAGATTCATCGGGTTGAAGTACGAGAAGTGGTACATCGAGTCGTGTTTGTTCTTCGGCAAGAAGACGTCGTTGACCTTGGTGACGAACGCGACGAGCTTTCTCCAGCGCCTAAACTCGGGGGCGAAGCGCTGTTGCACGGCAGTCTGACCGTCTTGGCAGAAGTGCCCGTCCGGGGTCTGCACGAAATAGGAGATCGGCAGGGTCTCGATGCCGACGCCAAGCTCGTCCAATAGGGACTCGTAGTTGTGGTAGTACATCTGCGGCCAGGCGACGACGAGCAACGGCGAGTCCGCGTGGCCGTCCCCGACGGTCCAACGAAACGTCTTTGCGTTACCACCGAGAGCCGGCCCCTTCTCGAAAAGCTCGACTTCATAGCCTGCGCGGTGAAGCGACCAAGCCGCTCCGACTCCAGCAATGCCACCTCCGACAACGGCTACCTTCTCGGTCATCGCCACCTCCTCCAAACCTGTTTGCTAAGCGCGCTTCGGCACCAGCTCGATGATGGGGCCGTGCCTCAGCGTGTGGCACAGGCCCTTGTAGATCCCGAGCGATTCGTAGACCGCCGCGGTCATCATCACCGTGCGCGTCTGGCCCCTCATGGTAATCGGGAAGGCGCTATGGACGTAGCCCAACGAGAGCTTGAGCTCAGGGTTGGCCCATCCGCCCGCACCGCCCAACCCGAAATGCCCGAACGCTTCGGGGACATCCATCAAGAAGGCATCTGTCCGGTGGTATCCGAGCTTCCAGTGCAGCGGGAAGATCGTGACTTTGTCGATGCGCTTCGTCTGGACCTCGGCCGCCTTCTCGATGACGTCCTCGGAAACCAGTCGTACCCCGTCGAGCTCGCCGCCCATCGAAAGCACTGCGTACATCTTGGCGAGCGACCGCGCAGTCGCGACGCCGTTCATCGCGGGCAGACTCGCCTTCCAGAAGGCGGGGTGCGAATAGAGCTCCATCGCATTCCGAGGCGTGAGCCCACGCTGCCACAGATCTCGCATCGACTTGGAGCGAACCCAGAATGGGACATCATAGTCGAGCGAGAGCGGCCCGACGGCGCTTCGTTGCAGCTCCGGCAGCCCCACCAAATCGGGAAGACGGTCCATCTGGGTGTCGGCGTTCCCGATGTACAACCCGTCGAGCTTCAGAGGACCGGCGATCCGCTGCTCGACGAACTCAGGGACCGTCAGGCCCGAGATCCGATGAACCAGCTCTCCCACGAGCCAGCCGAACGTGACCGCCTGGTAGGCGTTGGCCGTGCCCGGGTGGAAGTCCGGCTCGGTTTTGGCGAGGCGGGACACGATCAGATCCCAGTCGAGGATGTCGGAGATCTTGTCGACGAGATGAACGACCTTGTGGAGGCCCGCTTGGTGCGAAAGCAACTGTCGAACGGTGATCTGCTCTTTGCCGTTGCACCCAAACTCGGGCCAATACTCGGCCACCGGCGCCTCGTAATCGATGAGCCCATCGGTCGCGAGCATGTGGATCGCGGTAGAAAGGATCCCCTTGGTGCCCGAGTAGCAGATCGACATCGTGTCTTGCTGCCAGGGCGTGCCGTCCTTGCGCGCCGGACCCGCCCAAATATCGACGACGGGTTTCCCATCCAAAAACACCGCGGCTGCACCCCCGCCGCCATAGTGTTTGATGTGCTTGCGCAGGAGCTTTGCGACCGGCTCGAATCGCGGCTCGTAGGTACCCTTGATTTCAACCTTCTCAGCCATAACCCACTGTGCGTAGCGCACTAATCACATCATGTCAGGGGTCCAAAGACCGCCGCGGCGAAGTCCAGCAGGAACATCATGATCATGCTTGCGGTGTATGCTGGCGAGCCGTACGCGACTACTAGGACCAAAGCTGGCCAGAGGATTCTGTTAATCGGAATCCGGGGCGCGTTGCTCGCCTGACCCGACGAGCGTCGAGTCGAATTTGAGCTCGATCATCGGGTAGTCGTAAACCATCCCGAGAATCACTGGCCCCTCAACGGTGGTCGTGAAAACGGCCGGCGAATGCGCGCAGCGGCAAGTCGGCGCTGGTGATGAGGCCGGGGCGCGCTTCGCAGACCGACTCGATGGCATTGAGCGCGGGCATGCCCGTGATCGTCATGCCAATCGAGGCCATGTACGTTGGGTCGCTCCAGTCCATTTGTCCCGAGTCCATGGCGGGGAGGATCATGTGACGGTTCATGATCTGCGGATTGCCGCGGATCGTCATGATGTAGCAATTCTGCACGTTCCACTTCGGTTCGGTGTTCGGCGTCATCTGCCACTCGAGGTGAACCTCGATCTTGGGCTCGCCCTTCGCCTTGCCGATGTACTTCGCGAGACTGGCGCCAACCGATCCTTTCGGAAGCCGCCACCATCCCAGATCGACCTCCTCTTTGCAGGCTCCGAGCTCGCATTCGAACGCAATCTCGTCGATCTCGATACCGCAGCAGTCTGCGATCATGTAAATCGAGTCCGCGAAGACCGTGGCACCCGCCTCCAGCATCTGCGGGACCTCCGGATCGTCCACCGGACGCCCGTAACCGTGCTTCTTCCAAGTATCGACCGAGTGGTGACACGAGACGTCGACCGTTTCGATCACTTGAATGTGGTCGATGCGTGACAGGCCTGCGGTGTTGACGATCGCCAGGATCTGCGCCAATCCTGGGTTCATACCGGTACCATAGAGCGTTGCGTTGCCGCGCTTGCCTGCCTCATCGACGAGCTCGGTCGGCTTTCGACCCGAGGGATGCGGGTGGTGCTGGTTGCGGGAATGGCCGGTAATCCAATCCGACGTCGTCACGACGTTGATGCCGCTTTCGAGCAGCCGGCAGAAAAGATCGATGTCCGGCCA
>JAFDFW010000852.1 GCA_019309605.1 Deltaproteobacteria bacterium
TCATCCAAAGTGCCGCGTCGGCGGCACAAGGCCGTGGCTGTCGCCGATGAGGTGGGCTTGGGCGACCGAGTCGACCGGCTGGGCTCCTATCTGCTCGACCTGCAGCAGGGAGAGAGCTGTCAGCATCGCAAGGTTGCCGTCGCGAACCTTCGTGCTCTCGGCAACAAGAACGCGATTCCCGGCTTGCGGAAGGCTAGGAAGCGCATCCGCAGCGAGGGCGGCTTCGCCAAGAAGAAGGTAAACGCCAACGCCTGCCTCAGCGCCGATGCAGCCGAAGCGATTCGGCACTTACAGAGCACCTAACCCGAGCAGAACCCACTGGGACTCGCCACTCCTGCTTACTCTTGCTTCTCGTGGAGCCCGTACTGCTTGTTGATCGCGTCGTAGGTGGGCTGAAGCACCTTCTTCATGTCCAGCCTGCCGCCGCTGATCGCGTCCGAGTAGGGAATCCTCGTGGACTGATCCGGTAGTTGCGGTTTGTCCGTGGCGGGCGGGGGCCAGACATCTTCATTGACGACTGCCATTCGCACGCGAATGTCATCCTTGGTGATGTTCCAGACCATGTAGTCGATGGAGAGACTCAGCGGCCCGTCGTAGGTCGTGCGGATACGATCGCTGATCGCCGCCGTAGTATCGAAGTCCTTGAAGAAATGATACGCGACCGCCATTCGCGGCTTGATGATCGACATCACTTTGCCAAACGCCTCGGGCGCCGTGTGGATCTGCGTTCCGACCGCGAGAGCGCTCTGGGGCGTGAACTTGAACTTGTCGATCATGTCCGGGACGGCGATGAAGCACTCGTGAATCGCTAGGTCGGCACCCTTGGCGTACTTCGCGTACCACTTGTTGGGGTAGGTATCGCCGCCAAATACGAACTTGAAACCGTTCCACTCGACGATGAAGCTCACCGGCCCGTCCAGCGAGTGGATTGCGGGGATGGTACGAATCGTGACCACGTTCTCCTGGTAGACGGTTTCGTTGACGCCCATGTAGTCGAACTCGGTGACGTCCAAGTGGTATCCGCGAGGGTCGGTCAGTCCTTGGCGACCGTCGATGTCCCAGGTGAGCGCTTTTCGTAAGTGGTCGAGCGCGTACTTCGTGCCTCTCTCGGGTGTTTCACCGCTCGGGCCCCAGACCCGTAGCGGCTTCTGACGGCCGGCCAGCGCACCACCGACGAAGAGCGCGTCCAGGTCACCGAAGTGGTCGGTGTGCAGATGGCTCAGGAACACCTTGTCGAGGTAGTTGTAAGGGATCTGAAGCGCTGCGATGCGCTCCGCCGATCCGGTTCCGACATCGAAGATGAACTTGTCGCCATTGCCGAGTTCGAGCAGCCAGCACGACGCGGCTTGCTTCGGACGCGCGGTGGGCATGCCGGTGCCGCACGCGATCAAGCGCATTTCATCCGGCCCGAGATCCTCGGTGTTCGGCGCGTAGAAATCGCGAGCGCGCGCCTTGACCGGCGAATACTTGCTGGCTGTGCCCGGATCCGAGCCGGCTTGATCCGGCTGCGCAGCTTGTTCGCTGTCACCCGCGGCATCTGGCTGTTCGGCTGGAGCCTGCGACTGCGCTTCGGGCTTGGGCGGTGTGCAACCGAGAATGTATCCGCCGACCCCCGCAAAGAGTGCGGCGATCAACAATGGTGAGTACGCTCGTTTGATTCTTGCCATCGGCGTGGTTCCCCGCGAGTTGGTAAAGGTTCGCCGTCGTTCTCCCACGCAGGGAACCTTGGCGTCAACTGGCTGTTCACTCGGGCAATTTGAGCAGCCGCATCTTGCGGAGGCTGTTCACTCGGGCAATTTGAGCAGCCGCATCTTGCGGATGAACACAACAATCACGAACGCGAAGTACGCGACGAGCACGGTCATGAACGCGCCGTCGTCCAGATTGGATCGATGGAGGTTGGCCTGCATGGCTAGCTCGATCACCATCGCCAGGAGCAACGCCGTGGCCATGCCCACCCAGCCGAGCAAGCCCCCCATGCGATCGATGGCGATCTCACGCCGTTCGTCATTTGCGAGCCAGTAGTCGCGGTTGGGGAGGGTGACCAAGCTCG
>JAFDFW010000853.1 GCA_019309605.1 Deltaproteobacteria bacterium
CCCGCGCATGTGCTCGGGAGACATGTAGGGGATCTTCCCTTTCGCGCCTCGGCTCGCTGTGACGTTCGCGTTGTCGATCGCCTTTGCGATACCGAAGTCGGCGAGCTTCGTTTCGCCCGACCGGCTCAACAAGATATTGGACGGAGAAATGTCGCGGTGCACTAAGGTTCCGTGCGCGTGTTCGAGTGCGTACGCCAAGTCCAATCCGATCAGGGTCACCGTATCTGGCGACAACTTCTCGTCAGGGGATGATTTGAGGAAGGAGCGAAGGTCGACGCCGTCGACCAGCTCGAGCGTCATGTAGTGTACACCGTCGACCTCGCCGAAATCGATCACGCCGACGATGTTGGTGTGGCGAAGCTGTGCGGCGAGCTTGGCCTCACGCTGAAAACGGGAGACGAAGTCGGCGTCCTCGCTAAACGCAGGAAGCACGCGCTTCAAACAAACGTGTTGCTCGAAACCGCCCGCCGCGTCGCGCGTCGCTTCGAACGTCTCCGCCATGCCACCCACGCCGAGACGGCGAACCAGGTGGTAAGGACCAAACTCTCTCGGCTCACCGGCCATCCAGGTACGAGATTAGCATCATTGCGAAAGCGCTGGCGCCCCCATCCCCCCCGATGCAGGCTCCTGCGCCACTGATGAAGACAGCGTCAGGTCTATTCCACGGCGTCGATCGCGCCATCTTTCGGCGCCTCTTCGATTTGGCCATGCCGATCGTTGGCTTGAACGTGCTCAGCGTCCTGACGCTCGCCGTCGACACCGCGATGTGCGGCCGTCTCGTCGACGCCGAAGAGGCGCTCACGGCGCTCGGGTTTGCCGGTCAGCTCATCTTCTTGTTGATGGTGGCGATGCTCGGGCTGACGGTTGGGACCGTCGCGTTCATTGCCCGTGCCCACGGCGCCGGCGGGACCGAACGCATCAACCACGTCCTCCACCAGAGCATTCTTCTCACGTACCTGGTGTCGATCGCGGTTGCGATTGTCGGGAACATGGGCGCTGGCGTTGCGATGGACTGGCTTGGAGCCGACCCGGAGGTCAATGAGCTCGGGGTCGGCTACCTACGGCCGCTCCTCACGTTCACGGTGTTCTTCTATTTGAACATGTTGTTTGCCGCGGCCTTGCGCGCGGTAGGCAACACGATGTTGCCCTTCACGATAGCGTTGTTCAGCAATCTGCTGAACATCATCTTGAACTACGGCCTCATTCTAGGTCGGCTTGGCCTCCCGGAAATGGGCGTCCGCGGCGCAGCCTGGGGGACGGTCATCTCGCAAGCGGTGGCCGTCATCCTGATGGTGTTGATCCTGCGGCGCGATGCCGTGTATGGGGTGCGAGCGCGTCTACACTTGGCACCGATCGACCGTCCGCTAGCGAACGACCTGTTTCGGGTCGGAGGCCCGGCGGCGCTCGACATGCTGGTCCTCAACGTGGCGTTTCTGTCCGTCGTCGGGATGCTGGCGCGCGTGGCGCAGGTCGCTGTGGCGGCACACGGCATCGGTTTGCGAATTCAGTCCTTGGCGTTCGTGCCCGGCTTTGGTGTCTCACAGGCCATTGGGGCGATGGTCGGCAACGCTCTTGGGGCTGGCGATGCGCGCGAGGCGCGGCAAGTCGTGCGCAGCGGCATGCTCCTGTCGACCGCCATCATGACGGTCACCGGGCTGGCGATCGTGCTCGGCGCCGAGCCGATCGTCGCCATCTTCGACGTCGACCCTGCGACCGAGCTCGGGCGCTATTCGATGATCTGGATGCGGGTGCTTGGCCTGGGCATGCCGATCGTCTGATCGGGATGTTGCGTGGGGCCGGCGCAACCAACACCAGCCTGAGGATTAATATCGTCGGCACTGTGCTCATCCAGGTCCCGCTCAGCTGGTTTCTCGGGTTCGTGGTGGGCTGGGGCGCCTTCGGAATCTGGATCGCCGTGCCCGTTTCCTTCCTAGTCCGTATGTGCCTAGGCATTCTGGCCTATCGGAACGGGTCCTGGGCACGCGCCGGTGCGACCATCTGAGGGGCCGCCTTTCGGCAGGGATTTCTCCGAGTCCCGCTCTTTTGGTAACCTGTCTCCATGATCAACGCCTTGATCAGGGCGGTGTATCGAGTGGCGCACTGGGGGCTGAGGCTTCTCTGGTTCATTCGGCGACCGGAGACGACCGGGGCACTCGTTGCGGTCTGGTACCACGGCCGCATCCTCCTCGTGAAGAACTCGTATCGGCCGCAGCTCACCCTGCCCGGTGGCTACATCCGGCCGCGTGAAGACCGCCGGACCGCCGCAGCGCGCGAGCTCCGCGAAGAGGTCGGGATCAAGGTGCAGCCCAAACGGCTCGTGCACGCGTACCACGGGACGCATCTCTTCGAGCACCGCCAAGACACACTGGACATCTACGAGCTCGAAGTGGACGAGGCGCCGAGCATACGAGTCGACGATCGCGAGGTGGTGCGCGCCGAGTTCCACACTCCCGATGAGGCGCTTAGCATGGAGATCGTACCGCACCTCGAGGAGTACCTCGCGCGGCGGATCGGACAGGAAGTCGCTTGAGCCCGGTCAATCCACGCGAGGCGCTCGCCCGCGAGGCGCTCCGGCTTCATGAGCGCTACCACCGAGAGCTCATCGAGCGCTTCTCGGTTTGCCCTTGGGCC
>JAFDFW010000172.1 GCA_019309605.1 Deltaproteobacteria bacterium
GCCCCGACTAACCCCGCTTCCGAGCGGTGATGATCATGCGTTCGGAGTCGCGGTCATAGACACGTTGATCGAAATCGCCATGGGCAACGACGGGCTCGAGGCCCGCGTCTTCGATAGCTTCGAGGGTTTCCTCGAGACGTAGATAGCGGTGGCGGATCGTCGCTAGGATCTCTTCTCCATTGTCTTCGGCCAGATAGCGATAGTGGACCGTGAAGCGTTGAGCGCTCCGCTCGTATTCACTCCGCTCGAAGACCCGCCAATGCTTCCCGCGCGCGTCGACCGTCGCGATCTCACCTTCCTCGTCGAAGCCCTCATCGAGGGAATCGTCCTCGTGGATGGGATCGCCTGCATATCCGTCAAACACGAGAAGCCCTTCCGCGGCAAGCGCCTTCTCGACTTGCACGAAAGTGCGCCGGACGCTCTCGAGGTCCGGAAGGCAATAGATGCCATTGAAGGGGACCAAGACACGGTCGAATCCGCCTCCGACATCGAAGGTCTCCATGTCGCCTCGCTGAAGCTCGACCGATGCGGGCAGATTCTTTCGAGCGAGGGCAAGGGCCTCTTCGGAGGAGTCCACGCCGTGGAGCTCCGTGACCTGATCGGCGAGCACGGCGAGGATGCGTCCCGAACCGCAACCGAGCTCCAGCACGCGATCGGCGCCAACGCAAACGGCGCGGTAGAAATCTTCGTCGCCCTCCGTGCCGTTGTGCAAGGACGCGTACAGATCGGCGGGATAGTCCGTGCCCATCGGGTGCTGAGGGGGTGGTGCGATCGGCCCACGCGGCGCTCCGAGCAGGGTCACGCCTTGCCGGATGAGCTGACAACCCGGATGATCCCGGCATGGACGCACCGATCATCGACGCGTGGATCCAGCATCCCACTGGGGCGTTCCTCAGCCACGACATGTTCGCATCCTTGCGACGCTGGATGAAGCTGGACGTAATTCCTGAAGAGCTGCCTGTGGAGCTCACGCTGTCCGCGCTCGATGCCGCCGGGGTGACGAAGGCGCTGAGTGAACCCGCTTAGGTTCCCATTCGCTCCACTTCCACCCGCGTGCCACGGTCGGGGCATCCAGGGGCCCCCATCAAGATGGTGGGTTGCAGGTGAAAATACCCGCCGGCCAGGTGCAGGGGGTTCATGGGGCTCGGAGTGAGGGTTTGGTGCGACTTCTGTCCGCGAAACTGAAAGCGTGGTAGACGATCACTTGCCCGGGGCGAACGTTGGGCGCCACCTTGGCGCGGACTTCGAAGGCGCCGATGTCGTTGCGCACGCGAACCAGATCTCCATCCTCGACGCCGCGCGCCTTCGCGTCCAGCGGGCCGAGATAGACGAGGGGCTCCCCGCGCTGAAGGTTGAGCAGGTGCTTGTCGTCTCGCCACGATGCGTGAATCGACCAGCGGTTATGCCCGCCCGTCATCTGCAGGGGGTAGTCGCCGCCGATCGCCGGGTTGTCCTTGTGAATCGGGAGCACTTCGCCCAGCTCTTCGAAGAACTCGTGGTCGATGTAGAATTGCATGCGCCGCGTGAGCGTCGGCCATGGTTCCTTCTTCTTCGTGTGCCAGGTATTTGCGGTGATGGTCTCACCGGGCTCGAAGTCCGCGGCGTGGCCGATTTGTGAGATGCCTATGCCGACACCGGTGTAGGGCGCGTAGCCCTTTTCCTTGAGCTCCTCCCAGCCGACGCCGCCGAGGTTGGTCGTGAGGGAGAGGATCTCTTCTAGAAACTCCTCCGTGTTCTCTTCGGTGTAGCGGCCACCGAAAGTGAACTCGTCGTATACGCGGTCCAGTCGCCGCACCTCACCGGCGCGATCGGTGAACTCGGGGATCCCCCGCTCGATGGCGCGCTGCTGCACCATTTTGAGGAAGAGGCAGTGAAACTCCCAGTCGGGTTTCGACTCGGCCAGCGGCTCGACGGTGCGCGTCGTGACGTGGCAGAACGGGGTGATGGGGGACCCCCAGGTGATGTCGGCCTTCTCGTACCAGCCCGCGGCCGGAAATACGTAGTCGCTGTACCGGGCCGTATTGCTCATTCGCCAATCGACCGTCACCAGCAAATCGAGCTTGGGGAGGAGGTTATCGATCATGCGATCGTAGCCGCGCACCCGTCGCAGCATGTTTCCGCCCACCTCGAAGAGAATGCGCGGCGGGGTCTTGGGTATGACCTGCCAGCCCTTGGAGACGGCCTCGTCGAAATACTCTTTGAACTCTCGCTTGACCCAGGGGTCCCACTGCTTGGCACTGCCGTAGAGTTCCTCGAGCCCGCCGTAGAGATAGAGGAAGAGCGGAGCCGAAATATAGCGCCCCGACAGGTAGTCCCGGCGGCCCATCTCGTAGAGAATCATCTCCGTGGAGTAGCCTTGGAACTTGAGCTTGATCACCTCGGGCGCGGTTTTTAGCGCGAGCGCGGCGAGCCCCCACTTGGGGGAGAGCTTGCCGCTCGTGACGCTCAGCGCGTCGGATCCATCGATGGAGAGGTACGGGAAAGCGGAGATTCCCGCGCCCTTCTTGCCGATTTGTCCCGCCAATGCGAATGCCAGGATCTGCCCGCGCTCCATCTCGAGACCGTGGTAGAACTTGGAGAAGTTGGTTTGGCTGATCGACGAAGCCGCCTTCGCACCGGCGAGCGCGCGCGCCAGCTTGCGGATCTGATTGGGGTGAGTTCCGGTGATCTTCGAGGCCGCCTCCGGCGTGTACTCTGCGACTTGTTTGCGCAGTAGCTGGAAGACGGGAGTGACCGTCACCTCGCCCGCCAAGGTACGTACGCGGTACTCCCCCTCGAGCACGGGGTCGACCCCGTTCAGCTTCAGGCTTCGGTGCGGGGACTCGACCACCTCTCCGCTGACGCGGTCGAAGAGGAAGAAGCGGTCCTCTGCGCCACCTTTCCGCATGTCCTGTTCGCGCAAGAACTTTCCATTGTCGGTTCGCACCAGGAACGGCAAGTCGGTCTGCTCGACGATGAAGCGAGCATCGTAGATTTCTTCTTCGATCATCACTTGCGCCAAGGAGAGGCCCAGCGCGGCGTCGCTGCCGACGTTCACTGGGATCCATTCATCGGCGTGAACCCCCGAGGCGTTCAAGTCGGGCGTGATCGCGATGACGCGCGCGCCGTGATAACGCGCCTCGTTGATGAAGTGGGCGTTGGGAATCTGCGTATAGGTGGGGTTGCCGCCCCAAATCAGGATGAGGTCGGAGTAGAAGAGGTCATCGTAGGATCCCTGGTAGCAGATCTTCCCTGTCGTAGTCGTCGCGCCAGGGTAGTGGTCACCGATCTCGGTATTGGCCTCGAGCATTGGTGTGTCCAACACGCTGACCGTTCGGGTTAGCCCTAGCCCGTGGCAGCCGTTCGTGACGGCCGTGCCCATGTCCCAGTAGATGGACCCTGGTCCATCCTCCTCCATGGCGTCGATGGTCGCGTCGGCAACCTCGCGCAGCGCCTGCTCCCAGCTAACTCGTTTCCACTTCCCCTCGCCGCGCGCTCCCACTCGCTTGAGCGGGTGAAGCACGCGCGAGGCGTCGTACATACGTTCGGAGTAGCAGGCGCCCTTCTGACAACCGCGCGGATTGTAGTCGGGGACCGCGGAGTTGGTCTGCGGGTAGTCGGCGACTTGCTCTTCACGCCACACGATGCCGTCCTTCACGTAGACGTTCCAGGCGCAGCCACGCTGGAACGCACAGTTGACGTAATGCGTGCTCTTGGCGACGCTGTCCCAGCGCCACTGCTCGCGGTAGAGCTCCTTCCAGCCTTCGTAGCTCTGTGCCGACCATCCCTCGCGCGCATGCGCCGCCGGAGCACGCAGCGAAAGATTGCCGAGGGAGAGCGTCAACACCAGGCCGCCGCTGCCTTTGAGGAAGGCCCGGCGGCTGAAGCCATGTCGACACGATGGGTCGTATTGGGTCATGCCGACGTCCTTCTGATGAAGAGGTTCATGACGCGTAATAGTGCTCCGTGAAGCTGCGACAGTTGTAGCACATGGAGCACAGGGATGAGTTCCGCGCCAATAGCGGCTACAAACGCGTTCCTTCTTAAAAGAGATCCAACCGACCTTGCGTCCAACGAGGATAATTTGTTCGCCGAGCCTCGGGTCAGTACTGGCGATAGCGCCGAGTCACGTGCCGTTGGCGCGCGGCGATCTGCGCGCGGCGCTCTGGCTCGGTTACGCTTGGGGTGGTATCGGGCAGCTCACGTGCGATTTCGCCAAACGGCACCACCTTGCAAGACACGGTCGGCTGACGGCCCGCTGGCGGCGACTGGGGGAAGGTGGTGCGAAGCGTGATGTAGCCGGAGGCAAGCTCCGTAGTGTCGAGCCAATTCGGAACGCCCGGATCTCGGTGAGCGATCACGTAACGCAGACGACCGTCCTCGTCGCGATGGGCTTGCTCCTGGTTGATGCTGGTGAGCCGGTTCGCGTAATCGAGAGACTGGCCCCAGTAGTCGCTCAGGTGCATGCCGACGTAGACGGGCTCCTCGACGAGATTGACTTCCGCGATCAGAGCTTCGTCGGGGGCAAGATCAAACAGGCCGCCACCAAACAGGTTGGTCGCTTGGCCTCCCCCGGTGCTCAAACCCGCCTGCCGCGGCTGCAGAATTTCATTGCGCCGGAGATGAAACGGTCCGCGCTGCGGCGCCTTTTCGAACGGGTCCAATAAGAACCCGTAAAACGCATTCCAGAATCGGATGTTCCCTTTGAGCTTGTTGCCAATGTCGCGAAGCTGCGCCGAAGTTTGTTCCGCGGTACGCGGCGATGGATGCTTGCCCTCGTTGCCCACGCGCGTGATCTGCATGTCGAGCGAATGTTCGCGGTCCCAGTCGCCAA
The DNA here is from genome assembly GCA_019309605.1 of Deltaproteobacteria bacterium. GTDB lineage: Bacteria > Myxococcota_A > Polyangia > Polyangiales > Houyiibacteriaceae > SG8-38. The sequence goes on from JAFDFW010000172.1 coordinate 4,814, forward strand.
AGATCTCGCGGACATAAAGCTTGGTTGCACCAATAGAGGGCTTTCCCTGCTCCTCCCGAAGCGTCGAAATGAAGTTCCCCGCGTAGCCGTCAGGGAGCTTGGGTGCGAGCATGATTTCGAACGAGCCATCGGGTTCGACGTTCATGTCCGTCGAAGCGAGCATGCCCGTGAGCACGCGGCTTCCGTCCCATAGCTCGTCGAGCGTGCCGCTGTCTCCGGGAGCGACTGAATGCGCCTCGAAGATCACGTAGAGAGGTGCTAACCTTTCGCTCGAAGATCGCGCCCCCTGCCAATGGGCATGGTCGTACGCTCGGCCCTCGATGCGAAATGTGCCGTGCGAATCGATTGGCGCGTAGAGGTAGAGGTTGTCGGGGTTTTCGATGGTGTACTTGCAGATCGTCCACGGGTGTCGCTGAAAATAGGGAAACTCCGAGGTCTGTTGGAGCTCGGTTTCGATCAGACGGTAGAGCTGACCGAGCAAATATCGATGGCCTTCGGCGAGGTTTCGGTCAGTCGCGACAGGCGGCTGGATATCGGGATCGCCCAGCATGGTGCGCGCATCGTTGAGCCCCGCGATCAGCTCAGACCAGGCGTCCTCGAGTAGATCAGCGGCATTGGGGTCCGGTGTCTCAGCCATGTTTGCTCCCTTGCTCCAAGGTCTCATGCGCGCTCGGTGGTGCGTCCCATTCAAAGCGATCGAAGAGCTCGCGAAGGTCGAGCTTCAGCTGAGCCTCATCGATCCCGAACTCCTCTAGGCCGTAGCTGTGCGATGACTGGTGTGTACGGGCGCGCCCTTGCTGTGCGTCGAGCGCCGCCGACGTTGCAGGCGTCATCTCGATGTCGAGCGCGTCGTAGACCGCTTCCACCGTTGCTTTGGGCTGCGAAACGAGGTCCCGGTAGTCCACGACTGTCCATTTCGTTTCGGGGTGCTTCGCCAAGGTCTCCATGGGGTAAAGATACGTGTGCACCGAGTTGGCGATGAGCGCCTCGAGGCTCCGTTCGATCCGCGCCTGGCTCCAACCTTGTCCGAGCCACACTTTCTTGAGCATCTTGAGGAGGCTTGGGATCGCCTCGCGGGGGTCACGCATCATCACTACGAATCTCGCGTCAGGGAACTGCTCGATGAGGCTGCTGATCCGCCCCGAATACGATGGGTTCTTGCTGCAGTGAATCTTGTGTGCACCCGAGAGGCAAAGCTGCCTCCGAACACCCTCCGCGTAGGCGCGCATGACGCGGCGACGGCGTTTTTCAGGCCACTCGTCGACGTAGTACACGTCAAACTCCGGCAGCCCTGGAAAGAGAGCAACCCAGGTACTGGCAACGCAAGACGCGGTAAGCACGAAATCATCCTCCTCGGGAATGAAGAGCCCGATGTCGTGCATATCGCGGGCGTCTTCGAACGCGTCATCTTCGGCGGCGACGAGCTTCTTCTTGAAGAACGAGCGAAAGAGCACGCGGTCGATCGTGCCGACCCCGCGCAGGAGGCGCTTCTGCCAGAGCGATGGAAACAACAGCTCGTACAGAAGAAAGAAGTTGAAGTGTTCCGCGTCACTCACCATCAGCCGGTGGAGCAAGGTCGTGCCGCTACGGGCATGGCCCACCACGAAGACCGGCTTCTCGATGCGCACGCGATGAAG